>NZ_JASBAN010000001.1:1077500-1377500 GCF_029953305.1 Commensalibacter nepenthis
TTCAATATTTGCGACAAGACCGAAATAATATTAAAAACCACTAAACTAAAAACTTTGCGACAAGACATCGAAAGTTAAAGTTATAAACGATTTATAAATTATTATAATACTGTTAAACCTCATAAAGGCATTCAAGGAAAAACACCCTATGAGATCTTAGATAATTATTTTAAACAAAATCTGTAAATAACTCGATCAATTCCTACACTTTATCAAACCTTCGCCTCTACATTTTATACACTACATGATAATTTTATCATCTCTTTGAAAATAGCTCTCTTGAAGATTTATTTCTTTAATAAACCCAATAACTCATCAAATTGCTCCAAAGATTTATAATAAATCTGGACCGAGCCACCTTTACCATCAAATTTAATTTGGATGTTCAATCCTAGCTTACTACGCAAATCTTTTTCTAATAATTTAATTTCTGCATCCAAAGGTTCTATTTCTTGATGTGTTTTAGGCTTCTTTTCTTGATCACGTTTTACCAACTCTTCAGTTTGGCGCACGGTTAATCCACGTTGTATGATCTCTTTTGCTGCAACAACTGGATTAGGATGCATTAATAATGCCCTTGCATGCCCCGCAGTCAGCTTTCCTTCTTTTAAATACAAACGCACTTCTTCAGGCAATTGCAACAGACGAATGGTATTGGCAATATGCGGGCGAGATTTTCCTACAGCAGAAGCCAACTCATCTTGTGTCAGCTCAAATTCTTTTAATAGTCGAGAAAAACCTTCAGCTTCCTCAACAATATTCAAATCGGCACGTTGTAGATTTTCAACCAAAGCGGCAGCCATCGCATCACTGTCACTTAACTGGCAAACTCGAACAGGAACCTCATGAATAGTTGCCAATTGTGCCGCACGCCAACGACGTTCCCCAGCGATAATTTGATACTGCCCTTCTGATCCTGGTTTTTCACGTACTAATAATGGCTGTAGAATCCCGTGATGCTTAATTGAATCAGCAAGTTCTTGTAAAGCCTCTGGCATCATTACTTGGCGAGGTTGAAAAGGACCTGGCTCTATAAATTCAATCGGCACATTTAACAATGATATTGGTGAAGTGGACATATCTGCATTATTTTGTCGAGAGTGTTTTACCGTGTCTTCAACCGCCGCATTACCTAATAAAGCCGCCAGACCTCTTCCTAAACGCGCTTTTTCATGCCCTTTTTTACCAGCCATAGCGAATTTTGCCCTTTACCTTATTGAAAACGACGTGTCAGTTCTTTGGCAAGGCTCATATAAGCCACAGCCCCCGCAGATTTACGATCATATAACATAATGGGCTTTCCATAACTTTGAGCTTCTGAAATACGGATATTTCTTGGAATAACCGTTTTACAAACCTTGTCCCCAAAGAATGCTTTGGTATCTTCCGCAACCAGTTCAGAGAGCTTGTTACGTTTATCATACATAGTTAATACAATCGCCCGTATATCCAATTCTGGGTTCAAAGATTTTTGCACGCGTGTGACGGTTTTAACAAGATGACTGATCCCTTCTAATGCCAGAAATTCACACTGTAATGGCACAATCAATCCATTTGCTGCAACCAACGCATTTAATGTTAACATTCCTAAACTTGGTGGGCAGTCGATTAAAATATAATCATATTGTTGAGACAAAGTTGCCAATGCATTTTTAAGCCGCAATTCACGATTTTCAACATCAATCAGCTCTAGTTCTGCACCAGCCAAATTGCCATCAGCCGTAATCAAAGACAGATTAGGAACAATGCCGCTTTTAACCATTCCTGCACTGATGGCACCATCGATTAATAAATTATAAGTACCAACTGCACGATCATTATAATCAACCCCCAACGCTGTTGAACTGTTCCCCTGAGAATCTAAATCAATCAATAAAACTTTTTTCTTTTCTGCCAAAGCAGTGGCCAAATTAATTGCTGTTGTTGTTTTACCAACCCCACCTTTTTGATTAGCAATCGCCAAGATATGTGGTGTTTTTTGTTTTATATTTTTCTCGGTCATACTTCTTACACAATATGTCTAAATTGATTGATTTTTACTATAACCCCATCAGGGCTCGTCTTGCTAGGAATTTTCAAATAGTTAAATTCCCAATTTTGCTGTGCCTCTGCAATTTCGTCATCGACTTTCTGTCCCTTGAGAAACAAACAATATCCATTTTCTTTTAATCTACTTTCAGAAAATGCTAGCAAAGTTTCCAAAGAAGCCAATGCTCTTGCTGTAATTAAATCTACTGGAGGAATATCAACCTGCTCGATCCGTTTACATAAAATATTGACGTTTGATTGCGTTTGTCTGGCTACCTCATGCAAAAAAACTGTTTTACGCATATCTGATTCAACAAGCGTTATGGGTATCCCTGTTACAATTGCCAATACTAGCCCTGGGAACCCCCCTCCTGAACCAAAGTCAGCAATAGACCCAACTGACGCATCAATTAAACTGACCAGCTGTAAACTATCACAAATATGACGTTCCCAAATTTGATCTGTTGTTTGCTTGGAGATCAAATTAATCTTTGTATTCCATTGCTGCAACAGTGAAACATATAACACTAACTTTTCTTTTGTTTCACGTGAAACATTTTCTAACAATTCAGCATTTTCATTCTTTGGCTGCATGTTTTGCTACCCCATCTAAGCTGCGAATATGTGCCAGGATTGCCATCAAAGCCGACGGCGTTACCCCAGGAATACGCTGTGCTGCACTAAAACTGACAGGTCTTACCGCTTCTAAACGCTCCTGCATTTCACGGCTAAGACCACCAATTTGCTTGTAATCTAGATCTGCGGGAAAAGTAATTTTTGCTTCTTGATCCAACTGACGTATTTCACGCGCTTGCCTGACCAAATACCCATCATAACGGGCTTCTGTTCGCACATACTCTTGAATGTTTTTTGGAAGCTCGACAAACCAAGGAGCTAACTGTGAAATAGATTCCTGTGAAGGTATCAAAGAAAGCACCTCAAAGAAAGAGCGCCAACGCCCATCAGATGAAATATTCAATCCTTGAGCTAACAACGATTTTGGTAAAAATTTCTCTTCTCTGGCACGTTCTATCGCTTGTTGTATATATGCTTGATCTTGACGATATAACGCCAAACGTTCAGCACCAACACACCCCAATTTTTCACCTAATGGGGTTAAGCGCACATCCGCATTATCTGCACGCAATGTTAATCGATATTCCGCACGAGAGGTAAACATACGGTAAGGTTCCGTAACCCCTTGCGTAGTCAAATCATCAATCATCACCCCAATATAACCTTGACTACGATCAATGGTGATTTTATCTGATCCACCAACATGTAATGCGGCATTTAATCCAGCCAGCAACCCTTGTGCTGCTGCCTCTTCATATCCTGTCGTGCCGTTAATTTGCCCCGCCAAAAACAATCCTGAATATTGGGGCAATTCCAACGTTGGGTTTAAAGAACGCGGATCAATAAAATCATATTCAACTGCATATCCAGGACGAACAATCACCGCCTTTTCTAACCCAGGAATGGAATGCACCATTCTTTCTTGGATTTCCTCAGCTAAACTGGTTGAAATCCCATTCGGATAAATTAAATCACCCCCCTCGTGATTAGGCAGAGCTTCTGGCTCCAAGAATAATTGGTGGCGATCACGCCCTGCAAAACGAACAATTTTATCCTCAATTGATGGGCAATATCGAGGTCCTTTTCCCGTGATGGAGCCACCATACATTGCTGAACGATGAATATTATCTTGAATAATTTGATGCGTTTCGGGCGTGGTTGCCGTGATACGACAAGAAACCATTGGATTATACGCTTTGGAGGTAAAACGGCTAAAAAATTCTGGCTCTTCATCGCCTTTATCTTCAGCAAGACTTTCCATATCAATACTGGATCTCAACAAGCGTGGTGGTGTTCCTGTTTTTAACCGCCCCATTCTCAGACCAAGAACTTCCAAACGCATTCCAAGCATTGTCGCAGGTTCCTCCCCTACACGACCAGCTGGGCTGCTTTTTTCACCAATATGAATGACACCCCGTAAAAAAGTTCCTGTCGTTAAAACAACCGCACCAGAAGAAAATTCTCTACCATCTTCACAAACAACACCCCCTACACAATTCCCATTCCCTACACGAAGATCGGCAACAGCCCCTTCTATAATCGTTAAGTTAGAGGTTGCAGCCAATAAATCTTGGATTGCTTGACGATATAAAATCCGATCTGCCTGTGCGCGTGGCCCATGAACAGCGGGCCCTTTGGAACGATTCAATAACTTGAAATGAATACCTGCACGATCAGCTGCTTGCGCCATAATACCGTCCATCGCATCAATTTCACGCACCAAATGCCCTTTGCCAATCCCACCAATCGCTGGGTTACAAGACATCGTTCCAACCGTATGTTGATAATGCGTTAATAATAATGTTTTTGCGCCCATCCGTGCAGAAGCTGCCGCGGCCTCACTGCCTGCATGTCCACCACCAACAACGATGACATCATATTTTTCATTAACCATTATCTTTTGCTCATTCTCGTTATTTTATAAGCCAAATTTATTTCCCAATACAAAATTGGCTAAAAATTGTATCCAACAAATCCTCTACACCAATCGTGCCCGTTAATCTACCCAAACTTTGCATCGCAAGACGTAATTCTTCGCCTCTCAGCTCCGGCCAATCCAATCTTTGCGCTTCTTCCAAATGCTGCACACATTCTTCTATTCCCAAACGATGACGCACTCTGGTTAAAGGGGGTGGCCCTTGCCTTGCCGTTAAATATTTCGCTTTTTCTGCCAAAGCCTGCTTTAAGAGATCAATACCCTCACCCGTTTTGACACTGATAAATAATATTTTATTATCATTTCGATCCAATGTTTCACGTGAAACATTTAAATCTTTTTTCGTTCTTATCCAAAAATCACATTCAACTTCTGGTTCAGACACATCAACAGAAGCATCCGTCAAACATAAAACACAATCCGCTTCTCTGCCAATTTTTTGTGCGCGTTTAATACCCTCAGCTTCGATCAAATCTTCTGTTTCACGCAATCCAGCCGTATCCACCAAAGTCACAGGAACATCACCCAATACGACCCTTACCTCAATTGCATCCCGAGTTGTCCCAGCCTGTTCCGTTACAATCGCAGCATCACGATCCGCCAATAAATTTAATAAACTTGATTTCCCAGCATTGGGCGCACCTAATATCGCAAACACCAATCCTCGACGAAGACGTTCACCACGACCCGCATCATTAAGATGTGCTTTCATTTCCTGGTGTAAAATGTGGATTGTATCCTTTAAATTTTCCTCCACCTCTTGGGGCAAATCTTCATCTGGAAAATCAATCAGCGCTTCCTGAAAAGCCAAAACCTCACGCAATTTTTGCGCCCATCCTTGATAAATTACACTTAAACTACCTTCGGTTTGTTCCAACGCTTGTCGTCGTTGAGCTTGTGTTTCAGCTTCTACAAGATCAGATATTCCTTCTGCTTGTAACAAATCTACCTTACCATTCAAGAACGCTCTTTTACTAAACTCACCCGCCTGTGCAGGTCTTGCCCCATAACAAACCAACACATCTGCAATCGCATCTATTACTGCTGGACCTGCGTGCAAATGCAACTCTGCACTATCCTCACCTGTATAGCTATTGGGTCCTTTAAACCAAATCACCAAAGCCTGATCCAATAACTCATCTTGATCGCCTCTTCTCCATAATTGCCGAACAGAAGCTTGCCTTACCTTTGGTACGCTATGACATAGTTTTTCCAAAATAGACAAAGTATGAGAACCGCTGATGCGCATAATCGCAACGGCCCCGCGACCAGAAGCCGTTGCCAAAGCAAAAATTGTAGAGTGCGTAGAAGAAAATATATTCATGGATAATGGCTTAACTTATACAATCATTATAAAAATTGTAATTGTCATATCAGACAATATTGACTCCTTTTATACCAAAAAGAAGATCCTTATCCAGAATATTTATATATTTTTCCCAATTAAACAAGATACAAAGAAATTATTTATTCGAAAACATAGGGTTTGTGAACACAAACCTCTTTAAAAACAAGCCCTCTTGATAATTGATTAAGGGTCATGCCTAGTTAAGCGCGTTTAATCTTAGATATTGTAGCAAGATTTTTACTTTATCGGAATATCTATTATATGTAGGAATTGATCGCGTTGTTTACAGTGATATGGAATATTACTGTAATGAACATACATAGAAAAACGAAGCTTACGTTGTATCATCGAGAGGAGATATGGCGATTATATCATCAAGAGAAAGTCACGATAACGGATCTGGCTAAGCGTTTTATGGTCAGCAGACCTACGATTTATGTTGTATTAAGGCGAGCTCGGTTGCAATTATTTGTGCCGATGTCCAGCACAAATGAACGTTATAAAACAATCAAATATGGCATTAAACGCCTTGCTAAGATTGAAAAAACACTTGAGGACAAGCTCAGACGGCAAGCCAAAAAATATAACAACTCTTATCCTGGGGAGATGGTGCATGTCGAGACTAAACGGCTTCCTTTGTTAAAAAATGAGACTAAACAGCAAACTCGGGAGTATCTTTTTGTAGGTATTGATGATTTTTCTCGAGAACGCTATGCAGGGATTTACAACGATAAATCTCAGTTTAGTGCAGCTCAGTTCCTACAAGACGATGTGCAGGTTCAATGCCCTTATACGATCGAATGTGTTTACTTTGACAATGGCAGAGAATACCAAGGAACGCTTGAACATCTGTTTGTTAAATCTTGTTATACCAATCGGATTAACCAGAAATTTACCAAGCCAGCTTGCCCTCAAACCAATGGCAAAGCAGAGCGCGTCATTCGCACACTCATGGAAATGTGGCATGAGCGTGAATTGTTCGTCAATGCTCAAGATCGAAAGTTAAAGTTGAAACGATTTATAAATTATTATAACATTGTTAAACCCCATAAAGGCATTCAAGGAAAAACACCCTATGAGGTCTTAGATGGTTATTTTAAACAAAATCTGTAAACAACGCGAACAATTCCTACATGCCATCTTTTATCTCGATTAATGAGTCCTGATCTTAGTTTTATGATATAGTATTATTCTAATAGTAGCAGATCGTGAGTAAACATTGGTAAAGGGTATATTCGATGACTGATTTAAAAACACCACAATTATGCGGTAGCTGGATATCGCCCTTTACCCCCCAAATCGTCAATGGGAAAAACACAATTTTTTCTGAATTACAAACAGATCACGACGATATTTATTGGCTAGAACGCCGTCCCGAAGAACAAGGCAGAACCGTTCTCGTCAAATGGAATTCCACAACCAACATAACAGACATAATCCCACAAGCTTTTTCAGTTGGTACGCGTATCCACGAATATGGTGGTGGGGCATATCATGTACATAACCAACAAATTATCTTTAGTGACCAAAAAACAAGCGCTGTTTGGTTTATAAACAAAGCGCAACAAACACTTTTAATCTTTCAAGACGAGAATTATCGTTTCGCTGATTTTCGCATCATGGATCAATATGTTATCTGTGTGGCTGAACATCATACGCAAGATATTGTTGAAAATTATATTGTTGCCTTGTCTTTATCCAAACCACAGCAACTCACTATTTTAGCAAAAGGCGCTGATTTTTATAGTTTCCCACATTTATCCCCAGACCAACATCATCTAGCTTGGATTGAATGGGATCACCCTAACATGCCTTGGGAAGCAACGCGCTTATGTATCGCGGAAATTAATCAAACGCTTTGCCTACACAATATCAAAATCATTACAGGAACAACTATCCAAGAGTCATTCATTCAACCTGAGTGGACATCCAATCATAATTTGATTGTCAGCAATGATCGTAGTGGCTATTGGAATCTTTATCAGGTCAATATCGATGATCCAAACCTATATGCCATAGCCCCAATAGATGCTGAAATTGGCTTACCTACGTGGGTGTTCGGACAACAAAGCTGGTATCCACTTCATCATAACCACTTTATTGCTCAGGCAATCACCAAAGGTAATGCCGAAACAATATTTATTTGCGATGGGCAAATATCAAAAACTAACCTTAATCATTCAGAATCCTGCCCTGTGCCGTTACAAAAAAATAATAGTTTTGCATGGATTAATCATTCCCCCTACAGCCCTGCTCAAATCATGATGCAAGATACTGATGGAAAACACCATATTTTACGCTCCTCTAGTAATATTCAACTCAGTCCAGAGGATATTTCTTATGGACAACCCATCACTTTTCCAACGCAAGATCATCAAAAAGCACACGCATTCTTTTATCCACCCACAAATAAAAACTATTGCCCAATGGCAGAGGAACTGCCTCCCTTATTGGTTTTGGCGCATGGTGGACCAACAGGGCAAACAACCAACGGTTTCACTCCAAAAATTCAATTTTGGACAAGCCGAGGATTTGCCGTTGTTGATGTAAATTATCGCGGCTCTACAGGATTTGGTAAAAATTATCGTGAAGCCTTGCAAAAACAATGGGGTATTCTTGATGTGCAAGATTGTATTGATGCCTGTCAATATCTCATTCATCAAGGCAAAGTTAATCCACAAAAAATCGTCATTAGAGGAAGCAGTGCTGGAGGGTTCACAGTATTAACCGCTTTAATCCAATCTCAATTATTTGCGGCAGGATCTTGTTTATACGGGGTTGGTGATTTAACCGCCTTAGCAAAAGAAACACATAAATTCGAAGCACGTTATTTAGATGGTTTGATTGGAGCATATCCAGAAGAAAAACAGTTATATCAAGAACGTTCCCCTTTAACCCATATTCATAATATCCAATCTCCTTTAATTGTTTTTCAAGGATTAAAAGATCAAGTTGTTCCACCATCTCAAGCCAAAGCTATTGTTAACGCATTGAAAACAAACCATGTGCCTTATGCTTATTATACTTTCCCAGAAGAAGGTCATGGATTTAGGCAAGAAGCAACTTTAACCAAAGTCTTGGAAATGGAGCTTTCCTTTTTTGGTAAAATCCTTGGATTTACTCCAGCCAATTTAAGTGAAGACGTTATTATTCATGTATAAGGAAATATGGTTTTGTCGCAAAGTTTAAATTTTATAAAATATCTATATAATTCAATGAATTCAAAAAATCTATTTTGAAGAAATAATGTTAAAAACCACTAAACTTAAAACTTTGCGACAAGACCTTAATAATTTAGATATTATCTATTTTTGCTTAATTCCAAAGCGCGTTGATAAACGATTTTTTTGGGCAAATGAATAGCAGTGGCAACCAATGAGGCGGCATCTTTGACAGACATGGTTTTTAAAGCAGTTTGTAGTTGTTGATCTAAATCATCTTCGGTAGTTTCGTCTTGTTCAAGAGGTGGTCCTACCAACACTGTAATTTCACCCCGAGGAGGGACATTGGTAAAATGCTCTATTAACCCTTGAAGTGTATTGCGTTGGACTTCTTCAAATTTTTTTGTCAACTCTCTAGCCACTGCAGCAGGGCGATCATTACCGAAAATAAGGGCTAAGTCTGTTAACATATCGATTAAACGGTGGGGGGCTTCGTGCCAGATGAGCGTGGCTTTGAGTCCTGCGCGCTCTGCTGCTTTTAAAGTGGTAAAACCATTTTTTCTGGCTTGAGATTTTGGTGGTGGGAAGCCAACAAACATATAGGGATGTGGCGGAAGACCAGAAAGGGTTAATGCGGTCAATGCTGCGTTGGCACCTGGTATCGCTGTAAGTGGAAAGCCAGCTTCGATAATTGCTTTGGTCAGGCGATATCCAGGATCAGATAATAAAGGTGTTCCGGCATCTGAAACAAGGGCTATTATTTTACCTTGTTGCAATAATGAAATAATTTGTGTAGTGCGTTGTGTCTCATTATGCTCATGAACGCTTTCCATACGAATGGATATCCCATATGCTGAAAGGAGCTTAGTTGTAACGCGTGTATCTTCACATAGTAAAATATCAGCTTCTTGTAACGTTTGTTTCGCTCTGAGGCTGAAATCGCTTAGATTGCCAATAGGTGTAGAAATAAGAATGAATTCGCCAGACTCTTTGACTGATTTACTAGAATTTTGTTGATCTGTTAAAGGTAAGGAAGTATCTGATAGTATAGATTTTTCTTGTTTCATAATAAAAGCAATCTTAAAAAATATAAAAATTTGGTTATATCAAAGGAGCACAAATATTGAGTAAGAACATAAATCCTTTACACAAAGGGATTTCTAGGCAGGCTAGTATAGTGAGTAAATTATTAAAAGCGAGTGTTTGTGTTCCGGTTTTGATAATAGCAGCTTGTTCTACAGATGGGAATGGCAGCCATAATCCTGTAATTTCTGCAAATGATAATCCTAAAAAACAAGTGGGATTATTATTACCCCTCAGCGGTCGTAATGGTGCGTTGGGCAATAATATGATGCAAGCAGCCAAATTAGCACTCAGTGATCCTTCTGCACCTAAACTGGATGTGTTTGATACAGAACAAGCTGGCGGTGCTGCGGAGGCTGCGCGCAAAGCCATTTCTGCGGGTGATGGAATTATCTTGGGTCCATTAACAGCCAAGAATACAACGGACGTTGCCTCTGTTACCACAGCCAGTAATGTGCCAGTAATTGCGTATACCAGTGATGTTTCTGTTGCGGCTTCGAATATTTGGGCTTTTGGCGTAACCCCAGAACAACAAGTATTAACAATGGTTCGTGCGGCAAAAAATGAAGGTAAAACAAAATTTGCAGCTTTATTGCCCGAAAACCCCATGGGTAAAGCAATGGGGAATGCCTTGACCAAAGCCTGTGCTGATTTGGGATTATCACAGCCTGTGATTATCTATCATACTGCGTCTAAAGAGGATATTACTCAGCAATTAAAAACATTATCCAATTTTGATGCGCGTGTTCAAGATGCTAAAACCAATCTAACATCACCAACGACAGCAAAATCATCAACAGGTGACAGTAATGAGGGTAATTTGTTAGATGAGTTGGCACCAACAGAATCAACTTCTGCACCTAAAAATGATACTAAGAATTTAGCTCTTGGAAATCCTCCTTTTGATGCGTTATTGTTAGCGGATACAGGATTACAATTACAATCCGTTATTGATGCTTTGGATGAAACCCAAGTGTCCTCTACCAAAGTCAGAATAATGGGACCTGGGTTGTGGGGGGCTTTTGCTTCTAAATTAGGCAAATTGCAAGGGGCATGGTATGCGTCTCCTGATCCGAAAAAAAGAACAGTATTTGCACAACAATACAGAGCAAAATATGGTGTTGCGCCAAAACCATTGGCTGATTTAACCTATGATACGGCTGCTTTGACAAATTCGCTTAGTAAAATTGGTGGATATACTTCACAAAATTTAATGCGTGCAGATGGGTTTGATGGGGTTGATGGCTTATTTGTTTTACAAGCTGATGGGCATGTTAAACGTGATTTACAAATTTTTCAAATTCAACCTTCTGGCGGTGCTAGGATGATTTCTACACCTTCAGTGGTTAAACCTGATGTTAATTCAACCAATACAACACATAGCTAGTTCTTTTTTAATAGCTTCAAAGGGCATTTATCTTTCTTTATGCTCTTTGAAATACCTATATAACTTATTGTAAAATATACTATTTTTATAATATATTATTTATATGCATAATAGACATGATTAATTTTCATCTCTATAGAGTAAATAATTTGTTATAATGTAGCCTTGCGTATTTATTTTATTGTAAGTGAAGGTATATAATGGCACTTCAAAATTTTGAATTTTGTAATCCTACACGGATTGTTTTTGGTCAAGAAACCATTCAAAAATTAAATGGCTTAATTCCTGAAACTGCCAAAGTATTGATTATTATTGGGGGTGGTAGTGTTCGTAAAAATGGAACATTGTCTGAAGTTGAAACGGCTTTGGGAAGGCGTGAGTTTGCGGTATTTGAAGGAATAGAAGCAAATCCGACCTTTGAAACTTCCATGCAAGCAGTAGAAAAAATTCGTCAAGAGAGTTTTGATTTCCTTCTTGGCGTTGGTGGTGGATCCGTGATGGATGCAACCAAATTTATTACTGGAGCTGTGAATTACAAGGGTGATGCTTGGGAAATTGTGACCAATGGAGGCAGTAATATTACCAGCATAGTGCCTTTTGGATTTGTGCCTACTTTACCCGCAACAGGATCAGAAATGAATTGTGGTGGGGTTATTTCTCGTAAAGCAACAAATGACAAACTGTCTATTCGTAATGATCTTTTATATCCTTTATTTTCAATTTTAGACCCGACTAAAACCTATAGCTTACCTAAAAAGCAAATTGCGAATGGGATTGCTGATGCGTTTGTCCATACGATTGAACAATATTTAACTTATCCTATTCATGCAGCCGTGCCAGATCGTTTTGCCGAGGGGATATTATTAACTTTGATTGAAGAAGGACCAAAAACCCTTAATAATCCAGAAGATTATGAATCGCGTGCCAATTTCATTTGGGCAGCAACGATGGCGTTGAATGGATTGATTGGCGCGGGAGTTCCTCAAGATTGGGCAACCCATATGATTGGTCATGAGTTGACCATTTTATATGGTATCGATCATGGTCGTACCTTGTGTATTTTATTGCCCTCTTTAATGCAAGAAATGCGTAAAGATAAGCATGGTAAGTTGGTGCAATATGGGCGCAGAGTATGGGGTCTACAAGGGAGTGATGAAGAAAAAATCATTGATGAAGCCATTGCTAAAACCCGTGCTTTCTTTGAAAGTCTAGGCATTAAAACCTATTTAAAAGAGTATGATGTTGATAGCAGTGCAGTTGATAAAGTCGTTGAACAATTACGTCGACATCATTTGACCGCTTTAGGAGAAAGAGGAAATGTTACTTTGGAAGTCAGCCGCCGTATTGTAGAGGCTAGCCTTTAGATCAAAAAACCTCTATATAAGAAATTATAATAGAGGAAAAAGGAACCTGTTTATGAAGTCTATCAATCTTATTGCTGGTTGTATTGGGTTATTAGGAATGACTTGCCTTGGAATAACAGGTTCCAGCAATCAAGCTGCTGCGCAAATTACTGTATCAACTGCGTCGAATAATAATGGTGCTGTGCAGCTTTCTGCTCAAGATCAAGCCTTGTCCGACCAAGCGCAAACATGGATTAATAATTTAACCACGCTTGAAGCAAAATTCCAACAAATTGCCCCCGATGGTCAACGCAGCACAGGAACCGTATGGATCAAAAAGCCAGATCGTATTCGATTTGAATATAATAAACCCAGCCAGCTTTTATTGGTTGCGAATGATGGCAAAATGGTTTTTCATGATAGCGAGGTTGGACAAACAACAACAATACCATTAGATCAAAGTCCTTTGGGGTTATTATTAAAACCGCAACTCAGTTTTTCTGGGGACGTAACCATGACGAATTTTACACCTCCAAATAATGGGTTATTTCAAATCACCGTTGTGCGTACCGCATCTCCGTCTGATGGCAGTTTAACATTGATCTTTAATCAAAATCCGATAATGTTAAGAGCATGGCGTGTTTTAGATGCTCAGGGACGTACGACTATGGTTGATTTATATGATTTACAGCCTGGTGTTTCTGTTAAAAATAAATTATTTAAAATAGATTTTGGAGATTAAATTGAGGAGCGTGTTTGCGTTTAGTAAACAAAAGATATCCAAAAATTAATTTTATGATATAGTTTATGTTTATAGTTAACATATAGGTCTATTTTTATGAAAAATACTCAATTTTCTTTACAGGATTTAGACCCATCTATATTACGAGTAGGCGATATTGTTTTTATTCGTATTGATAATTTTATTTTTAATAAAGTAGCAAAAGCCACTTTATTATGGGTGAATCATGTTGGCATTATTGTTGGTTTTAAAAATAATGAATATTGGGTGGCGGAAAGTACAATTCCAGTCTCAAAAATTACTCCTTTATCTAAATTTATAGCTCGATCCAAAGACGGGTCTTTTGCGATTGCACGGTTAAAACAGCCATTGACTATTGCTCAACAAGTTAAAATTGTTCAAGCCTCTAAAAAGAGAATGAGTATTTTATATGATACTGGATTTAACTTACGATCTTCACGTCAATTTTGTTCTCGGTTTGTATATGAAGTGATGAAAGAAGCGATAGGGATTGAAGTCGGTCAAGTTGAAAGTTTTCAGAAACTTCTTCATAAAAATCCTGATTATGGGTTGAAATTTTGGAAAATATGGTTTTTAGGATGTATTCCTTGGCAACGATTAACAGTCACTCCAGCCAGTCAATATAATAGTCCAGAAATTGAATTTATTTATGAAAAACCGTATCAAGAAATAATATAATATCGATTATAAATCAGGAGCATCAAGATCAATTCATCAAAATTTATAAGGAAAATTGGTTAACGATGCTACTTCAAGAAAAAGTCATAGAATATTTGAAAAAACATTCTAAATCCATATAAAAAACGCTATATAATACCTATCTTATGAAAATAAGGCTTGTATTTTTGATTATTTTCTTGGAAACCATATCCCATGAGTTATGCAGTAAAAGAAATTTTTTTAACCCTTCAAGGTGAAGGCGGACAAATTGGACGCACGGCGGTTTTTTGTCGCTTTGCAGGGTGTAATTTGTGGTCAGGACAAGAAGCAGATCGAGCAAGTGCTGTTTGTCAATTTTGTGACACTGATTTTGTTGGAATGGATGGTGTTGGCGGTGGGCGTTTTACTGACGCACAAATGCTTGCTAATGCGATTGAGCAATGTTGGGGACAGCGTGATCCAAAACAGCGTTTTATCGTATTTACAGGCGGAGAGCCTTTGTTGCAGTTGGATGAACATCTTATTCAGGTTTTAAAACAAAAAAGGTTTTATATAGCGGTTGAAACGAATGGCACGTTACCAGTGCCAGAAGGTGTTGATTGGATTTGTGTCAGCCCAAAAGCAGGGGCGGATTTGGTGCAAAAGCATGGGGATGAATTAAAATTAATTTATCCGCAAGAGGGATTAGAGCCTCAAGATTTTATCGAATTCGCATTTACGACTTTTCGTTTACAGCCCAAAGATGACCTGAACAAAAAAGAGCATTTGCAAAAGGCAATTGAATTTTGTCAAAATCATCCTGTATGGCATCTTTCGTTACAGACTCATAAACTCATAGGAATTCCATAATGACTGACAATCAAACCGATTCTTTTTACAACAGTGCTTTGGTTTTATTCTCTGGTGGTCAAGATTCTACAACCTGTTTGGCGTGGGCGTTACAAAGATTTGAAAAGGTCGAAACATTAGGGTTTCATTATGGGCAACGTCATGATGTAGAAATGCAATGCCGTCAAGATATTCGTCATAAAATTCAGGATATCAATCCATTATGGTATGATCGCTTGGGTGAAGATCATGTGATGAATCTGTCTGATTTAGGGGCAATTTCTGAAACGGCATTAACACGAGAAACAGCGATTGAATGGGATAAACAAGGGCTGCCCTCTACTTTTGTGCCAGGTCGTAATTTACTCTTTTTAACCTATGCTGCGATTATTGCTGATCGCCGTCGTTTACGTCATATTATTGGAGGTATGTGTGAAACGGATTATTCTGGTTACCCAGATTGCCGAGATGATACCATTAAAGCCTTGCAAGTTACGATTAACCTTGGAATGAGTAATCGTTTTGTTTTACACACCCCCCTTATGTGGGTTGATAAAGCCGAAGAATGGCGAATGGCTGAGCAATTAGGGGGGCATGCATTAATTGAGTTAATTAATAAAGATACCCATAGTTGTTATGTAGGGGATCGCTCTCATGCTCATGAATGGGGCTATGGATGTGGGGAGTGTCCAGCGTGCGAACTGCGTCGCTCTGGTTGGGAAAACTATGTAAAGTCAAAGGATAAATAAGTGCTAGAGCTTGTTTTTACACGCCGTTTTGCCATGGCACATCGACTCATTCATGGATCAAGTGAGGTTTGTGCAACGCCCCATGGGCATAATGAAGAGGTAAAGATCTATCTTAAGCCCATGCATCCGCAATCATTAGATGGGAAAATGAACGTTGTTGCTCCCTTTCACAAAGCTAAAGGAACATGGCATCGCTTTATTGACAACTCTGTAGATCATGCGTTTCAATTAGCAGAAAATGATCCATTAGTAGATTGGTTTGTGCAAAATGAACCTCGACGTCTTTCTAAATTACTTATTACGCCTGGTGATCCGACGACCGAATTACTGGCATGTTTATTTATGAGTAAACTCAATAATTTTTTATCGGCTGAACAGTCTGGATTATATTGTGAACAAATAGAAATATTGGAAACACCAACGAATACTGTGCGTTTTACAGGAAATCCATTGGAATTTATCCCAAATATCCGTCCACCAGAACAATGCTGGTGGCAGCGTGCAGATATGAGTATTTCAGATTTAAAAAGTTAATATTTAATTTTGAGCAAGTGTAAAGTTTTTCTAATTAATTCTTTGTTCATATTAATTTGAAGTTTGCCCAATTTGAAGGAAACATGGTTTTGAGAGACTTTAATAGAAGCTTTTGATACACCCCATACAAGTAATTCATGAAGAGAGAATTGCTTATAGTGTCCTTTGAGTCTGTATTTCCAATATAAAGATCTGAATGGGTGATTGCAACTATATCTCCAAGGCTTCTTTTGATCTGTGTAATGAATGATTCCTATATTTCGTAAGGCATCTTCAGCATCTTTGATGGAGTATTTATATTCAAGGTCATTATATTCTAACATTCTGCTATTGATATTCCAGCGCAAGGGAATAATTTTTGTTTTTTTTGAGAACGTTATGTTTAGTATATCTTGATCTTGTAATGTAATAATTTCTTTATATTTATAATAATTTTCAAAATAATTTACAAAGACATTTTTAAATTCTTTTCTAATTTGTGCTAGATTAAAAATCATCACGCCTGCATTAAAATAATTCGTGTCTGGTAAAGAAAGTCGTCTTGCTTGAAGAATTCCTCCTTCGTCTAAAACGGCACCAACGCACATATTTCCTAACGATTCTTGCCATAATTCTGCAATATTGCCATAAACAATGATATCTGAATCAAGATAAATGATCTTTTCGATATTATCGGGTAGTAAATTTTGAATGGTTAGTCGATAATAAGTATTTAAAGAAATATATTCTCTGTTTAATGGAAGCGAATTAAATAGTTTCTTGTTAATCTTAATATAATGAATACGAATATTTTTATTTTCGGCTTGTTGGATTATCTTTTTATTTTTGTTAGATAGCTTTTCATCATGCAAAATATAAATATGGATAGGTTGTTGAGGATGTGCGTTTTGTATCATTGATGTGATAACAGCATCTCCGTGAGCTGCATAATTATCATCGAATGACATGCAAATATTAATAGGTTCATTCACCTGTGTCTTTGTTGTTGGTGATTTGTGAGCTAATATTGCTTTTGTATTATATGTAGGCTTATCAAAAACACCAAAAGTAATTCCCAAGGTAGTTGATTTTAATGTTGGATATTGATTTTTTGCATAAATTACATAACAATTTGTTAATCTTTCAGCAATAAATCCCCAGATTCTATATTGATATGAATCATAAGAGGAAATATCGATTTTCTTTTCTGCCTCTGATAATACCCCAAAAATGAAATCACAATATTCATGAAAATATTTTTTTTTCATGATGGCAATATTGCCAAAGAAACAATGTTTATTGGCGAGAGTATCTAATAAGGAAAAGTAAAATTGTGGGTATTTTTCTTTAATGATTTCAATAACAATATCTAAATCTTTGCTATAATGCTCTTTGGCATAAAAATCATAACCAGTCATTAAATGATGATTCGCTCCGACCGGATGAATGCCCCATATAGGTGCCGTGATAATGTCATATTGAGAGCAAAAGCGTGTTATATTTTCTGCATCCCATCCACCATTTTCTATTTCAGTTTCTGAGATTTGGTTGATAATATAAAAATTATTATCATCTTGCTTAAAGTGTAGATATCGACGATAATGCATTAGACCATAATAATCCGCGTCTAAATTTTTCCACGCCCAGTATAGAGCCGTCAATTCACACCAAGATTTATTTTTAGCAGAGATATTATCTCCCGTATTATCCCCGATGCAATAATCTAAGCTTACTTTACTAATTTCTTTACCAACGTGAATGGGAACAAAACACTCATTTTTTACATAGGGTGCTTGTTTATGATGGCAAAGTAGAATTTTAACAGTTGACTGTTCTTGAGGTAAAATAGAGACTTCATTATGCATAAGAGTTAATACCTTGGGTTAATTTATAAATAAATGTCACTTGTATAAAATAGATTGATAAAGACAGCAATCCTTTGCTCTATTGCTATTTTAAAATAAAAGAGTGTGATAAATTAATAGCGGAAAGCCCGCTTCGATAAATGAATAATAATCGTTCATTTGTTATATTGTGGCTCGCAAACCTCTGACCATTTCAGATATTGTTTGTAAATGGCTTCATATTCTTGGGCGCGTTTTGGATCAGGTGTCATTGTTTGCGCAACAGGGCTGGCCATATGTTGTTGTGCTTCTGTGACATTTTTATAAAGACCCGCGGCAACAGCACCAAAAATAGCCCCTCCTAGTGCGCAACATTGATCGGATTTAGATATTTCAATAGGGCGGTTCATCACATCGGCACAGGCTTGCATAATGACGGGTGATTTTTTAGCAATTCCACCAATCGCCATAACGGTATGGATGGGAATGTCTTGCTCAATGAAACATTCCATAATCGCACGCGCTCCACAAGCTGTTGCGACAACTAGGCTACCAAATAGGGTAGGGGCATCACTCGCCAAAGTCATCCCTGTGATCGTCCCCTTCATGCGCTGATTAGCATAAGGGGTTCTGCGTCCATTAAACCAATCCAAAGCAATAGGCAAATGATTTAAATCAATATGTGCAAACCACTTTTGAGCCAAATCATTTAATAGGTTTTTTTCTGCTTGCTCTAACTCTTGAGGATCAGAAATATGTTTTTTTAATTGTTGTAATGGCCAAGAAAGCAACCGTTGATACCATGCAAAAATATCTCCGAAGGCAGATTGACCCGCTTCAAAACCGATATATCCAGGAACAACACTACCATTGACCTGACCGCAAATTCCTTTAATAAAGCGATCATCAACCAGCTCTTTTTCTGCAGTTAACATGTCACAAGTGGATGTGCCAATAACCTTGACCAAAGAATACGGTTTGGCACCTGCACCCACTGCGCCAATATGGGAATCAATACCACCACCAGCGATAACCACTTTTTCAGATAGACCCAACTTTTTAGCCCATTCAGGGGTAAGAGTGCCAACAGGCACTTCGGCAGTATATGTGTCTGTAAATAAAGGATAGGGCAACTCTTCAACCAATGAGGAATCTAGGTCTTTAAAAAACTCATATGAAGGTAAGCCATTCCAATGTTCATTCCACAAACATTTATGCCCCGCAGCACAGCGACTCCGTTTAATGTCTTGAGGTGCAGTCGTGCCAGAAAGCAAAGCAGGCACCCAATCAGAGCATTCAATCCAAGAGGCGGCAGCTTTTTTTATCGCTTCATCTTGTCTAAAAATATGTAAAATTTTTGACCAGAACCATTCGGAAGAATAAACACCACCGCATCCTTTTAAAAATTCCGAATGTTGAGGTTGTTCGCATAGCTTATTAATAGCTTCTGCCTCTTCAATCGCCGTATGATCTTTCCATAAAATAAACATTGCATTGGGATTGTCTGCAAATTCTGGTAATAGTGCCAAGATTTGCCCTTTATCATCAATCGGTGCTGGAGATGAACCTGTCGCATCGACACCGATTGAAATTACCTGATCGGCAACAGAACCGAGTTGTCGAACCACAGATTGGATTGCTTTGGTAAATGATTCTATAAAATCCAAAGGATGTTGTCGAAATTGATTTTTTAATGGAATACAATATAATCCTTGCTTCCACCTAGGATAATAAATGACTTCTGTGGCAAGTTCTGTTCCTGATGAACAATCAACAGCCAGCGCACGAACAGAGTCACTGCCAAAATCTAGACCAATTGAAATTGCATTTGTCATTTTTATAGGTTCCAACTCATAATATTTTAAGGTCTTGTCGTAAATTTGAAATGAAGTTGTATTTTGGTATAAAATGAGTGAGCTAGCAAGGAAGTGTGTTATTTAATCCGAAGTTATTTGGTCTTGTTGCAAATTTAATTACAATCCCTATTGTATCGGGGCGTGATGTTGCTTAATATTGAAAAATTATTAGGCATATTACAAAGATTGATCTTTCTGCGATGCAAGATGATTTTTTAAACAAAAATATTATTAAACAACCTGTGATTTTTGTAACAGGGCTGTCTGGTGCAGGCAAATCGACTATTCTTCGCACACTGGAAGATTTGGGATATGAGTTGGTCGATAACCCCCCTTTGCAAGTCATCAGCGATATTGTGGGTAAAGTGGAGGGACCTATTGTTTTGGGACTTGATTCCAGAACCAATGGTTTTGAAACATCTGCAGTGATGGAATTGCTGTCTAGGTTAAAATTAAATCCAGCATTACAAGTGCAGTTAATTTATGCGACTTCTGAAACAGATGTTTTGTTGCGTCGATATACGGCCACGCGCAGACGACATCCAATGGCAGCAGGCGGAACCGTTAAAGAAGGAATTGAGGCAGAAATCGCATTGATGGAACCGTTGCGGCAAGTTGCGGATATGGTCATTGATACGTCTGATCTGCCCCCAGTGGAATTAAGATTATTGGTAGAAACACGTTATAATTTGGGCCATGATAAAAATAATGGGCTTTTAACTGTAACTCTGATGTCTTTTGCCTTTCCTAGTGGTGTTCCTCGTGAAGCGGATATGGTTTTTGATGCTCGCTTTCTGCATAATCCTTATTACATTCCAGAATTGTCAAAAAAGACAGGTTTGGATAAAGATGTTCAAGAATATGTAGAAAAAGACCCTGATTATCAAAAATATGTGCATCAGATTGATGAAATGTTAAGTTTAATTCTGCCTCGTTTTGTTTTAGAGGGCAAGAAATATGCGACTATTGCAGTGGGTTGTTCAGGTGGGCAACATCGTTCTGTAACGATTATTGAGGATTTGGCACAACGCCTTGCACATCCTCGTAATAATCAAGAAGGGTCATCTGTTTTAATTATGCATCGTGAATTAGAACGCCAAGGTGTATATACTTGGCGATGGGTTGCTCGTCCATAAGAGCAAAATTAAGTTATCGTAAAGAAAATATTTTAGGAATTGAGTAATGAATCAAAAAGTTATTCCTGTTCGTCGTGCGTTAATTTCTGTTTCTGACAAAACAGGTTTACTTGAGTTGGCCAAAGCATTGGCTGAGCAAAATGTAGAAATTCTATCTACGGGTGGCACGGCTAAGGCCATTCGTGATTCGGGAATCAGAGTGATAGAAGTTTCTGACTTTACAGGTTTTCCTGAGATTTTGGACGGGCGTGTTAAAACATTGGTGCCTCAAATTCATGGTGGTTTATTGGGTCGCAGAGATTTACAAGATCATCAAGATCAAATGAAAGCACATGGAATTCTTCCGATTGATCTGTTATGTGTGAATTTATATCCATTTGAAGCAACCGTTGCTTCTGGTGCGGGTGAAGAAGATGTCATTGAAAACATCGATATTGGTGGTCCAGCACTTATTCGTGCAGCCTCTAAAAATCACAGCCATGTTGCCGTTCTAACCGATGCTGCTCAATATGGGTCTTTTATCGAAACTTTGCGTCAAACGGGTGGATCATCATTTGCACAACGTAGAGCTTGGGCGCAAGCGGCTTATGCCAGAACAGGGGCTTATGATGCGGCAATTTCTGCGTGGTTTGCCAAAAAAGCCAAAGAGCAATTCCCAGAACGCGTTGTTTTCAGTGGTCAACGTAAAGAAGTTTTACGTTATGGTGAAAATCCTCATCAACAAGCCGCGTTTTATACGAATGATGAAAATCGTCCAGGCGTTGCTACGGCTAAGCAATTACAAGGAAAAGACCTTTCTTATAACAATTTGAATGATACAGATGCTGCTTTTGAAGCGGTAGCAGAGTTTGATGAACCCTCGATTGTTATTGTAAAACACGCAAATCCTTGTGGGGTGGCGAGTGCTAAAACACTTTCTGAGGCATGGGATCTAGCTTTACGTTGTGATCCAGTTTCTGCTTTTGGTGGGATCATTGCGATGAACCGTCCTTTGGATGCAGAGCTGGCAGCGAAGATCGTTACTATTTTCAGTGAAGTTGTGATTGCACCTAAGGTGAATGTAGATGCTTTAGAAATTTTGTCTAAAAAGAAAAATGTACGTGTATTGGAAACCGGTTCTATGCCTGATCCAATGGCACAAGGGGTAATGGTGAAAACATTAGCTGGTGGATTTTTATTGCAAAATCGTGATAATGGTCGTCCTGCTGATTTTAAAGTGGTCACCAAGAGACAACCGACGGCTCAAGAAATGGAAGATATGATTTTTGCTTTCCGTGTGGGTAAACATGTTAAATCCAATGCGATTGTTTATGTGAAAAATAAAGCAACGGTTGGGGTTGGTGCTGGTCAAATGAGCCGCGTTGATTCTGCGCGCATTGCTGCTCATAAAAGTTCTGAAGCAGCCGAGGCAGCAGGGGTGTCTGAACCATTAAGCAAAGGTAGCGTGGTTGCTTCTGATGCATTTTTCCCCTTTGCAGATGGGCTACAAGCTGCGATTGCTGCTGGGGCTACGGCGGTTATACAACCAGGAGGATCTATGCGTGATGATGAAGTCATTGCAGCAGCAGATGAGGCTGGAATTGCGATGGTCTTTACCTCTATGCGCCATTTCCGTCATTAAAATTTGGATTAACCTATTATGAAACGCACTTTTTTCATTGCTTTGTTAGTTTCTGTATGTGTTGGACATGCTGCTTTTGCCAAAGAATATCAATTTAAAAGTCAATTTGATCCATTAACTGTTCAATGGTCTAAGAATGTTGGTACTGCCAAGGTCGCAGGCATGGGCATTTATCGTGAAGCTGATGGAACAATGAAGACTTGTGCGGGTCAACAGATCACGTATTATCCTTATGATCCCTATATTGTTGAAGAGTTGCAAGTTAAAATGCGAGACATCAAAAAGGTCAAAAATTTTGATTCTCGTATGAATGACTATGCGTTTACTGTTCCGTGTGATGCAAGTGGGGATTTTAAATTAACCAATTTACCAGAGGGAAAATGGATTTTTGTGATGAATATCCCCGTGGTTAAAAATAAAGAAGATTATTCTTCATATGACCAGTCTTCTAACCTGACGAACGTTGCAGGTCAAGGAAATGGTATTTTGTATCGTATTGTCAGTATAACTGCTGGAAAAGTAAATTCTATTCAGTTGGTTCAAGGGGATGTGGAGGAACATTAATTTTATGATATTGAAATTATCCTTCATCAAATTGTTTTAGACAAGTTTTTTTAAAGTGATATAATCAGGGTTCACACGCGTATTATCCCATTTTTGTTTAAAAATACGTGCAGCAGCCGCTTTGACCTCATCTTCTGAAGTTCTGGGAAGCTCTTGACGACCATAAGAGCCACTTGACCTTTTTTTATCTGTTGGTACTAGACCATCATATTTTTGGTCTTGTTGCAAATTTAATTATGTATTTTAGTATGATATAGAAATGGATTGATGATTTTAAAGGTCGCCACTTTAGTGGATTGATGATTATCCAAGCGGTAAACTAATATTTACGCTATTGTCTTAGCTATCGAGATATTGAGGAATTGTTTTTAGAGCGTGGAGTAAGCGTTGATCATAGCACGTTAAACCGTTGGGTATTACGCTATGCACCACTATTAGAAAAACGTTTGAGAAGCTATAGAAAGCCCCATTGTGGTGAGGTGAGGATTGATGAAACCTATATCAAGGTAAAAGGTCAGTGGAAGTATCTATATAGAGCCATTGATAAAGAAGGCACAGCGATTGATTTCTTGTTAACAGCTAAAAGAAATATAAAAGCAGCACAACGCTTTTTTAGAAAAGCATTTAAAGAAGATGGTCTGTTCGCTCCAACCCATATTGGAACAGATAAAGCATTACCGTTTCCAAAGACCATACAGACCATGAAGAATGAGCATATCCTTGCCAATCACTGCGTTCATGAAACAAAGAAATCTTTACAACAGGGAATAGAAAATGATCACTTCAGGTTAAAGAGGGGTATACCAAGAAATGGCTGTTTTCAATCTTTTGATACAGCAAGAAAAACACTCAAAGGATATGAGGCCATTCTCTGGATTAAAAAAGGACTGGGCTTTAAAGGAAAATAGACAATCAACGAACAAATAAAACTCATTCAAAGCATATTCGGTTTAAATAATAATATAACCGTCTAAATTAGCTCGCTTTATGGCTAATCACAGCACCATTCAATATTTGCAACAAGACCCTTTAAATTAAATAACCCTCTTGATTACTAAATAATCCAATTTTTATAGCTCTTTACAAATCAAAACATTATTTGCGACAAGACCGACTAAACACGGCAGGAATCCCCTCACTTTAGGGAGGGGAGAATGTCAATGTTTTCTTGTAACTATTTGCGATAAGATTTTTATTACTCTGAGGTTATCAACCTACAAGATAATTTTCATTTTTACTTTCTATATTTATTACAATAATAGAATTGTCGTTTACCTCATCAATTTTAATTGATGATTTCCCATTTGTCCATTTTAGGTTACTATTTGATGTATGCCAATCAGAACAATTCTGATTAATTTCAATTTTTTTAGAACCTTGTTTAGTGATATGTAATATATTACCTACTAAAACACCTAATTTTCTCCTATCATCAACAAAAGGACCAACAATTTCTGATGGTCTAAACGATTTAGATTTTATAGTAATATTTTGTGTATTAGGTGGAATATATAAAATCATTTTATGATCATGTTTAATAAATGGTATTTTTTGATCTTGTTCATTTATAAAATGAATATTTGCATCTGTTGTAGTATGATGTGGTTGTTTTTCTGCTTTAATGTCTAATTTAACAGCTCTATCTTCAATTTTTTTATAAATATTTTCTACAAAACTACGTTTAGTGTTCAATGGGAATGCAGCATCTGTTGCCCACTGTTCAATTTTAATTGGTTGATTATTTTCTTTAGTAAAATCACTATGACCTGTATTTAGAAAACTTTCTGTCTGTATACCGTTTGAATTAATAACAGAATGATTTTCCAATTGAATATGATATATAAATTTATTGTTAATAACCCTATTACAAATAGTCCTATTATTTACTAACATACGAGCTGGAATAAAGTAATTATCAAAAAACAAACAATGTTCAGGTGTAATATATAAATCTTTATAAGGTAAATTATCTCCTAATGAATTTTTTTTAATACAAACGATTGTATTGTTTATAGGTGTTAACAAAGTTTTTCCAACCCATATAACTGATTTAATTACCTCTTTTCCATTAAAATAAGTAATTATTTTATCATATATACAAATTTCTTCTACTTTTTTCCAGCCATTTACTGTTTGAATCTCAGATCCCTCAAGAAAACAAGGTATCACTAGCTCTTGATTATAATTAAAGAAGAGATTGCTTTTATCTTTATCGGACATACTATTCATAGCAAATGAATCTGCTATACTTTCATCAAAAGAAAATATCGGTAAATTATTTCTACCCGATCCCATTATTGTATTAACACCATTGGGAATAGTTGACGGAACACCACCCACATTAGAAGGTTTTAAAGTTATTGTGTCTAATGTATTACTAGAAACAAATTCTCCATCTTCATCTGTCAATCTGAACTGTACAGCGCTTTTGTTTGGATCATAATAAGTCTTATTTTTATTATAGCCAATTAAACCTTGTTCGTGCGTATATATATGTAAATTTTTAGGTCCTGAAGAGCCGTATGCATCAGAATAATATACACCCTCTATGTAGGCAGGGTTTTGTACATTGACGTCTGATGTAAAGCGAATAGCTGTTTTTTCTAAGACACCATCTGCAGGCCAAGCTGATTTATAACCAGCTCTCAATACAGAAGATGGCTCAAGAGTAATATTAGCTATATTTGGAAATTCAGCTGCAGAAGTGTCTCCAATACCAGGACTTCTTTCATCAGTAAACGTAACCCCAGTTCCAACAACAATGTTAACAGGTGAAGAAAAAGCTTTACCAGTAGGCATTAAATCAGCCAAAGAGTAAGTGTTATCCGCAGTTGTACTTGCGTTAGGATCAGTGTTTAAAATAACAGTCTTTCCAGAAAGAGAATCACTACCTTTTTGATCTATATAATCATTAAGATCTTTTACACCTTCAAATGTTATTTGATTATTTTCTATTTTCGCCATAATTATTAATTTCCTTACAAACTATTTTTAGTAAAACATTATACTTAAATATAGTATTTATTATGTTATGACAATAATATATAGAAAAAAATAGGTTTGACATCAAACTTATTTTTATTTTAAAAAAAATACTGAAGTCATAATAAAAAAAATTGCTTTTTTATTATTTATATAATATAGGATTTCTTGATACTGTTATTATTTCAATTTTTTAAGGAAAAAGAATGAAAGAGTTAGATATTTTTGAAATTACGGAAGTTGCTGGTGGTCGCGCTTCAGGAGTTTTAGATGCTTTATCTGGTGGTGTAACTAGTACTTTAGTTGGTGCTGCTGTTGGTATTTTTGCTGGAGCAAAAAGAGGATCAGAATACGCTGGGCGCGTTCAAAACAAAGACCCTTTAACAGGAGCTTTAGGTATTGTAGGTAACGTATTGGGCGTTGCTGCTGGTGGTATTGCTGGTGCGGTAGCTGGAGCTGTAGGTGGTCTAGGTATGGGACTATCTGACGGTATGGCAGAAACTGACAAGTTAACCAATAGTTTAAATAATTATTTAAATCAGTCTCTTGCTGGTTAATTAATTCATTAATTCATGAATTACTAAATGTAATATAATACATTAATAATTCATGAATTAAAATTATAGTGAATGATTCATTCTTCCCTAAAAAATCACTTTATATTATGCTTTCTTTGTTCAAGTATGAACCAAATGATTTATTGTTTTGGTAGTCAATAATAAATTTGCAGCATGTCTTAATGATTTAATCATTTACTTAAAAATTAATTTTTAATATTGAAAATGCTGAAGTAACATTTACCGCCTTTTATAAAGTAAAAAATGAGTAGTTTATTTAGATCTCAAGCGTTATCAGCAAAAAAAGATGCATGGCTTGGTAATGTACAAGATATTCAACCTATATCTGTCCGTATAATTTGTATTGCATCTTTTCTCTTAACTATCCTTTTTGTGCTTTATTTTTATTATGGTAGTTATACACGTCGTGTTCATGCCGTAGGTAATGTAATGCCATCTTCTGGGCTTGTAACTATTGGTTCACGAGTAAATGGTATTATTACTAAAAAAAATATAGTAGAAGGACAATTTGTAAAAAAAAATGATGTTCTTTTTGTAATTAGTGTAGATAGTAACTCTATTTCTGGTCCAACGCAAGAACATATTAATAATCTTTTAAAACAACAAGAAAAAATATTAAATAAACAAATAGAAATAAAAGAACAAGATGCCCCTATAGAAAAGAATAATATTTTTAACAGTTTAAGTAATTTACAAAAACAACATAATAAAGTGACAGAACAAATTAATAAGGATAATGAGATTATTCCTCTTATTCAAAGTTCATTAGTTTTGATTCAAAAAGCCAAAAAACTATCTTTAGCAACAAATCAAGAATATCAAAGTCAATTGTTTACTTATGCCCAAATTTTAAGTACACATGCTCAATTTTTGCAAAATCAAACAACTATTGAAGGACAAATTTTGGATAATGTGTCAAAAATCAAATTGTTTGATAATAAAAGAACAAGTGAAGTAAATGAATTAAAAAAACAACTTCTTCAAACAAAACAGCAAATTATAGAATCGGAAAAACAACAAAATATTTATATTACCGCACCAATTGATGGGAAAATAACCGCTGTACGTGGATATATTGGGCAACAAATAGAAGCCAATATGTCGTTAGCCAGTATTATTCCTAAGGATGATCCCCTAGATGCAGAACTATATGTTTCAAGTTCGTCTATTGGTTTTTTAAAAAAACAACAAGTAGTTATTTTACGTTACGATGCTTTTCCATATCAAAAATTTGGTTTTGCAAAAGGTATTATTACCGAAATAACATATTCTCCAATCACATCAAAAGTTATGGGAAAAGAAGCAGTAAGCGAACAATTGGTAACTGAGTTTACACAAAATAATAGTGTTAATACAGATCATACACTTTATCGTATTCGCGTTCGTCCTACGAAGGAATATATTTTAGCAGATGGTAAAATATATTATTTACATCCTGGTATGCGTGTACAAGCAGATATAGCCGTTGATAATCGTAAATTATATCAATGGATGTTTAAACCAGTTATTCAAATTAATGATACTATACAAACAATATTAATGAAATAAATACTATGATTGCAGTATTAGAAAAATTAAAATTTAATTTTGGTCATAAAGTTCCAATAATTTTACAGGTTGAAGCTTCAGAGTGTGGATTAGCTTGTCTTGCTATGATTTTGGGTTATCATAAAAATTTTATTGATTTGGCAACATTTAGACGAAAAGAATCTATTTCCATTAAAGGCATAAATCTTAAAAATATTATTGATATTGCTCATCGTAATAATTTATCAACACGTCCTTTAAGACTAGAATTAGAGGAACTTGATAAACTAAAACTTCCTTGTATTTTACATTGGGGTTTTAATCATTTTGTTGTCTTAGTTAGTGTAAAATCTAATTATATTATTATAAATGATCCTTCACATGGGCAAAGAAAAGTATCTTTGGAGGATGTTAATAAAGAATTTACTGGCATTGCGCTTGAAGTTACTCCAAATGAACATTTTGAACGTAAAGATGAACGTAATAATTTAAAATTAAGAGATCTTTTTCGTAAAACAAAAGGTTTAAAGAAAACTTTATTATATTTATTTTTTGCTTCATTAGGCTTAGAGGCAATTGCTATTATAATGCCAATGGCATCACAAGTTGTTATTGATGAAGTTATTGTTACAATGGATAAAGGACTATTAACAACTATTGCTATTGGTGTTGCTCTTTTAATTTTATTACAAATGGTCATTGCAACAGCAAGAACGTGGATGGTTATGTTATTTAGTACTCGTCTTAGTGTTCAATGGAATTTGGGATTGTTTGAGCATTTATCTTCTTTACCAATGGATTATTTTATTAAAAGACATGTTGGTGACGTTTTATCTAGATTTGCCTCATTGGGTATTATTCAAAAAACAATAACAACAGATATGGTTCAAGTTGTTATGGACGGAATTATGGCTGTTGGTATGCTTATAATGCTAATCATTTACGGTAAGTGGTTAGCTGCTGTAACATTAATAGCTGTAACTTTAGATATTTTATTACGTATTATTGCTTATGGTCCATATAAACAAGCATCTGAAGAAGGGATAGTATATTCAGCAAAAAAAGATTCACATTTTATTGAAACTTTACGTGGAATGGCAAGCGTTAAATTACTTGGTTTACAAGAAAGTCGTCAGGTTGGATGGATCAATTTATTAGTTGATACCATTAATGTTGGGTTAAAAACCCAACGATATGATTTAATTTTTGGCCGTATTAATGATTTTGTTTTTTCCGCAGATCGTTTGATTATGATGGTATTAGGGGCTTATTATGTTATGGATAATGTAATGAGTGTTGGTATGTTAGTAGCTTTTCTATCGTATAAAGATCAGTTCACTGGACGCATTAGTAACCTTGTGAGTGCAGTTTTTAATTTAAAAATGTTATCTATTCAAAGTGATCGAATTTCTGATATTGTTCTTAACCCAACAGAAAAAGAATTAATTGTTTCGTATAATAACGCACCTACACAACAAGCCATTAGCTCTGCAATCATTTCAAATGAAACAAGAGAGTTTTCTCATTTATCTTGTTATAATCTTGGTTTTCGATATTCACCTAATGAAGATTGGATTTTTCGTCATATAAATATTCTTATACCTAAAGGTAGTAGCGTTGCTATTGTAGGACCTTCTGGATGTGGTAAATCGACTCTATTAAAAGCAATGATGGGATTAACATTTCCTGAAGAAGGAGAAATTCTATTTAACGGAGAAAATATTTTAAAAAATCCATTAAACGACTATCGTAATAAAATTGCTGGAGTTTTACAGGATGATGGTTTGTTTTCTGGTTCTATCGCTGAGAATATTTGTGGATTTAATAATCAACCAAATTTTGATCTTATTAAAAAATGCGCAGAAGAATCTTCAATTCTAGAAGATATTGAAAATATGCCAATGAAATTTGAAACTTTTGTTGGAGATATGGGAAGTTCTTTGTCAGGAGGACAAAAGCAACGTGTAATTTTAGCTCGTGCTTTATATAGTCAACCTGATATTTTATTTTTAGACGAAGCAACTAGTCATTTAGATGAAGCAACAGAATCTTTTATCGCTCATGTGTTAACTAATTTAAAAATTACAAGAGTTATTATCGCTCATCGTCCTGCTACAGTTGCTCATTGTGATTATATTATTGTAATGGATAAAAATTTAAATAAAGAAGGAAAGATTAGTATAATTAAAAGAGAGGATTTGGTTTGACATCCTATATTCGGTCTTGTTGCAAATATTGAATGGTGCTGTGATTAGCCATAAAGCTAGCTAATTTAGACGGGTATATTATTATTTAGACCGAATATGCTTTGAATGAGTTTTATTTGTTCGTTGATTGTCCATTTTCCTTTAAAACCCAGTCCTTTTTTAATCCAGAGAATGGCCTCATATCCTTTGAGTGTTTTTCTTGCTGTATGAAAAGATTGAAAACAGCCATTTCTTGGTATACCCCTCTTTAACCTGAAATGATCATTTTCTATTCCCTGTTGTAAGGATTTTTTTGTTTCATGAACGCAGTGATTGGGAAGGATATACTCATTCTTCATGGTCTGTATGGTCTTTGGAAACGGTAATGCTTTATCTGTTCCAATATAGGTTGGAGCGAATAGACCATCTTTTTTAAACGCCTTTCTAAAGAAACGTTGTGCTGCTTTGATATTTCTTTTAGCTGTTAATAAGAAATCAATAGCAGTTCCATTCTTATCAATGGCTCTATATAGATACTTCCACTGACCTTTTACCTTGATATAGGTTTCATCAATCCTCACCTCACCACAATGGGGTTTTCTATAGCTTCTCAAACGTTTTTCTAATAGAGGAGCATAGCGTAATACCCAACGGTTTAACGTGCTATGATCAACGCTTACTCCACGCTCTAAAAACAATTCCTCAATGTCTCGATAGCTAAGACAATAGCGTAAATACCAGTTTACCGCTTGGATAATCATCAACCCACTAAAGTGGCGACCTTTAAAATCATCCTTAGACCTTAATATAAGCTTGCTATAGATACCAATAGACATAAATCAATCCTAAAAAAATAATCAATCCATTGCTATATCATACTAAAATACATAATTAAATTTGCAACAAGACCGAAGATGGTCTATTCGCACCCACTCATATTGGAACAGATAAAGCATCTCCTTTTCCAAAAACCATACAGACCATGAAGAATGAGCATATCCTTGCCAATCACTGCGTTCATGAAACAAAGAAATCTTTACAACAGGGAATAGAAAATGATCATTTTAGAGTAAAGAGAATTATCCCAAAGAATGGTTGCTTTCAGTCTTTTCATACCGCAAGAAAAACACTCAAAGGATATGAGGCCATTCTCTGGATAAAAAAAGGACTGGGTTTTAAAGGAAAATGGACAATCAACGAACAAATAAAACTCATTCAAAATCTATTCGGTTTAAACAATCCTCTTGCTTACTAAATGATTCAATCTTTATGGCTCTTTACAACTTAAAATATTATTTGCGACAAGACCTAAATTATTATAACACTGTTAAACCCCATAAAGGCATTCAAGGAAAAACACCCTATGAGGTCTTAGATAATTATTTTAAACAAAATCTGTAAATAACTCGACCAATTCCTACAAATAAACAAAGTAAAAAAAATTTCAGATTTTTTTCGAGCTATAAAATTTCTATAAATATATATTTTCAATATAATAATAAAAATTAAGCGCTCAATATTTTTCCTTGCTATCTCAACGAAAATCAATCAAAACAAATATATCTCTATTAAAAAAGATCTTTTATCTTTATTACATTTTCCTCTATTTTATACAAGATTTATAAGGGATAATTTTATGAAGCGTGCTAAAAACTATCGTCCTGCCACAAAACTGATTCACGGAGGGGTGAACAGAACTTCTTTTGACGAAACCAGCGATGCTGTGTTCTTGACCTCTGGTTTTATTTATGACAGCGCGGAACAAGCAGAGCTCACTTTCAAAGGTGAGGCTGATCATTATCAATATAGTCGCTTTAACAACCCTAATTTAACCTCTTTAGAAAATCGCCTTTCTGAACTAGAGGGAGCAGAAGCATGCGCTTTAACTGCTATGGGTATGAGTGCAATTTACGCTAGTTTGATCCCTTTAGTTAAAACTGGCGATGTTGTAGTTGCTTCTCGTGCTTTATTTGGTTCCAGCTATTGGATTATCGAAAATCTTTTACCTCAAATGGGTGTGGAAACCATTTTCGTTGATGGCACAGACCTACAACAATGGGAGCAAGCCCTTAGCAAACCAACGGCTGCCGTCTTAATTGAAACGCCTTCCAATCCTATGCTGGATATCTTAGACATCAAAGCCATTGCTGAATTGACGCATAAAGCTGGCGGTAAACTCATCGTGGACAATGTCTTTGCAACCCCTTTATATCAACATCCTTTACAATGGGGTGCTGACATTGTGGTGTATTCTTGTACAAAACATATTGATGGGCAAGGACGTGTTCTGGGTGGGGCTGTATTAGCAAATAAAAGCATTATTCAAGATCATATTACCCCATTTATCAGAAATACAGGCATTGGTTTATCCCCATTTAACGCTTGGGTCTTATTTAAAGGATTAGAAACACTGCCTTTACGTGTCGAAAAAATGACACAAAATGCCTTGGCTTGTGCTGAGTTTTTGGAAAAATCAGAGCATGTTTTGCGTGTTTTATATCCTGGTCTAACATCACATCCGCACTATGAACTTGGACAAAAACAAATGTCCGCTGCCAGCACCATGATTGGGTTTGAGATCAAAGGGGGCAAAAAAGCTGCATTTGCTTTTATGAATGCTTTGGAACTTATTTTAATTTCTAATAATCTTGGAGATAGTCGTTGTATTATGACGCATCCTGCCACAACAACCCATATGAAAATCGGTGAAGCGGAACGCTTGCATTTAGGGATTACAAATGGCTGTATTCGATTTTCAGTCGGTGTAGAAGATGTTCAAGATATTATCGAAGATTTGCAACAAGGTTTGGATGCCGTTGTTGCTTTATCAAATGCAGAAAAATAAAGTTTCATTTCATGCACTATAATATCCCTCCGTTACTATTCTCGCCCATTGCCAGAACTGATAAAAAGCAATATCAAGACCTGATTCAGAACCCTTATGTATTTAAAGCAAAGTTACATCAAATTCATATCGCAATTTATCCTTTTTGGTTAGAAGAATATTCTTTTCCACGAAAAAATATCTATAGTTGGGGGTATCATGTTCGTATTGAGAACCATTGCCTGAACCCTATCCATATTTTAAGAAAAAACTGGAATATTATTCAAAGCAACAACCACGTTAAAACAATTAACACCCCCATTATTGCCGATAATAATGCGCTATTAAATGTCGGAGAGGCATGTGATTATACCGCCTGCATAACTTTGGATACTCCGTCCAATATCATCAAAGGATATTCACTATTTCCAAAGAGACAGAGCCAACAGTCAATATCGATATTCCTTCTTTTACGCTCGATAATCCACATGAATTATTTTCCATTAACTAAAGATGAAATACTATGAATAACAAAGACAATCCCACTCCAACCCGTAAAGATGCAGAAGAAGCCATCCGCACGTTAATTCGCTGGACTGGGGATAATCCAGAACGCGAAGGACTGCTCGACACCCCTAAACGTGTTATAGATTCTTACTCCGAATTTTTTGCTGGCTACAAAGAAGACCCCAGAGAGATATTATCTCGTACTTTTGACGAAGTGGGTGGATATAAAGAAATTGTTTTACTAAAAGACATTCGCTTTGAAAGCCATTGTGAGCATCATATGGTTCCTATTATTGGTAATGCTCATGTCGCTTATTTTCCCAACTCACGTGTTGTTGGGATATCTAAACTGGCACGGATTGTCGAAATTTTTGCGAAACGCTTACAAATCCAAGAACGGATGACCTCTGAAATCGCCAATATTATCCAAGAAGTTTTAGAACCCAAAGGCGTCGCCGTTATTATCGAGGGCAGCCACCAATGTATGACAACACGTGGTGTTCATAATACAGGCGTTTCTATGATTACCTCTAAAATGTTAGGGGTGTTCAGAGACGATCCGATTGCCAGAAGTGAACTCTTAATGACGTTAAATCGCCCCTCAACATTAGGGTTATAAATCCACGATCACTTCGTCTTTCATCATAAGGCGAAGTTTTTGGCGAGGTTCTGGATAATGATCCGTAGAAATCACTTCACATAAATATTTCATTTGTCGACGGGTTGTATACAGTTGATCGGTCTTGTCGTAAATTTGAAATTGGGTTATATTTCGCTATAAAATAAGTGAGTTAGCAAGGAAGTGTGTTATTTAATCCGAAGATATTTTGGATAAGCTTTATTTGTTCGTTGATTGTCCATTTTCCTTTAAAACCCAGTCCTTTTTTAATCCAGAGAATGGCCTCATATCCTTTGAGTGTTTTTCTTGCGGTATGAAAAGATTGAAAGCAACCATTCTTTGGGATCATTCTCTTTACTCTAAAATGATCATTTTCTATTCCCTGTTGTAAAGATTTCTTGGTTTCATGAACGCAGTGATTGGGAAGGATATGCTCATTCTTCATGGTTTGTATGGTCTTTGGAAAAGTTGCGGCTTGATCTGTTCCAATATGGGTTGGAGCGAACAGACCATCTTCTTTAAACGCCTTTCTAAAGAAACGTTGTGCTGCTTTGATATTTCTTTTAGCTGTTAATAAGAAATCAATAGCAGTTCCATTCTTATCAATGGCTCTATATAGATACTTCCACTGACCTTTTACCTTGATATAGGTTTCATCAATCCTCACCTCACCACAATGGGGCTTTCTATAGCTTCTCAAACGTTTTTCTAATAGTGGTGCATAGCGTAATACCCAACGATTTAACGTGCTATGATCTGTATTTATCCCACGTTCTAAAAACAATTCCTCAATGTCTCGATAGCTAAGACAATAGCGTAAATACCAGTTTACCGCTTGGATAATCATCAATCCATTAAAATGACGACCTTTAAAATCATTCCTAGGTCTTAATATAAGCTTGCTATAGATACCAATAGACATAAATCGTTCCTAAAATATAAATACTCACTCCATTTCTACATCATACTAAAATACATAATTAAATTTGCGACAAGACCGACCAGAAATACTAATGATGGTTAGTAAAGTGAATTTTTTTAATATATTCATTTTTAATTATTTTCCCAACTATTTATATTTTGGCTTCGTCTAGAATATGTTTGACATCGCCTTGCCACACAGTTGCATAACGTTGCAACCAATATTCTGCTTGTGTGGGACCACCATTAACAATTTCATGTAAAGGATCAAGGTAGATCTGTTCATCTTGCCCAGAGCTATTTTGAAGGTTACGTTTTTTTAAACCTTCCATCGACAAAGCAAGCACGCGTTTTGCAAAATGGCGGAGGTTTTCTTTGCCCAATAAAATAGATAAGCCACTTTTAATCACTTGAGAACGTAGTTCAATATAATCTTGCCACGTATATTCTTGAATCAGTTTTTCTGCGGCAACCAAAGTTGCTGAATCATAAAGTAACCCTGTCCAAAAGGCAGACATTGCCAACATCATTTCTGGTGACCCGGCATCAGCACCACGCATTTCAATATATTGTTTCAACCGAACATCAGGGAAGGCGGTGGTGATATGATTTTTAAAGTCGCCCATTGTGACGGGTTCATTTTCAAATCCCTTGGGGGCTTTACCGTTTAACCAAGAACGGAAAGATTCCCCTGCAACATCAATCATCTTGCCGTCACGAATGACAAAATACATTGGAACATCCAGCAGCCACTCTATATATTGTTCAAAACCAAAATTTTGGTCAAAGAAAGATAATGGCATACCCGCACGATGATTATCTGTATCTGTCCAAATATGTGCACGAGTTGATTGGTATCCGCTAGGTTTTCCCTCATAAAAAGGAGAGTTGGCAAAAAGTGCCGTTGCTAATGGTTGCAAAGCTAAAGAGACACGCATTTTACGTGCCATATCTTCTTCAGAAGAGAAATCAAGATTCACTTGAACCGTACAGGTTCTGGTCATCATATCTAACCCTAAAGTGCCAACTTTAGGCATATAGGCTTTCATGATTTTATAGCGCTCTTTGGGCATCCAAGGCATTTGATCGCGTGTTGCAAATGGATGAAAACCAAGAGGCGCAAAACCAATATTTAATGGATCAGCAGCTTGGTGCACGTCCTGAAAATGGGCTTCCATTTCTTGTTTTGTTGCATGCAAGTTACTAACAGGCGCGCCCGATAATTCAAACTGTCCAGCAGGCTCTAAAGAAACCGCACCACGATCTGTGTCAAATCCAATGATATTTTTATTATCATAAACACCTTTCCATTCAGGATGGCGTTCGTGCATAGAGGTCAGAATGGCTTGGATTCCATCGGGTTCATAGGCTGGGGGTAATAAATAGCGATGATCTTCTTTGTTAAGAATAAAACCGAATTTTTCATGTTCAGTGCCAATCCGCCATTTATCAGCGGGTTTACAGCCTTCAGCTAAATGTTCGGCTAACTGAGTGGTTGAGGTAATTGGTGTTTGATCTTGATCTAAAATACTGGACATTCACAACTATCTATTCTGGTCAAAGGTCTAAGGACAAGAAACGTTGATTTGCTAAGCATGAACATGTTGTGCAAACAGGCTGAGCCCTGCCACAATAGCGGTTTCTGCTTTTAAAATTAAGTTTCCAAGGGACAAAGGTTGCACAAAATCATAAAGAAGTAAATTTTTTATTTCATTTGGATCAAACCCTCCTTCGGGACCGATTAAAATACCATCATTTCCACGGCATTTCTCAGTGTTTTTGGGCATAATTTGATATTCGGCGCAACGCTCAACCGCAATCCACAAAGTTCTATCTTTTGACCAGGTTGAGCAAAAATCAAACAAAGATAAAATGGGTTTAATTTCAGGGATCGTTAATCGATTGCTTTGTTCAGCAGCTTCGATGGTAATGCTATGCCATCGATCCTCTTTAATTTTAGTTATATTAGTACGTAATGTTTTTACTGGCTGAATGGTTTGCACACCAAGTTCGGTTGCCATACGAATAGCCAGATCAGTGGCATCCCGTTTCAAAGGCGCAAAGACCAATGTTGGACCAAAAGAGGGAATGGGTAAGCGTAATTGTTTAATAGGTTCGATCGTGCCTTTATTTTTGGTAATATGATGAATTTGACATTCCCATTCGCCATCCCGTTCGTTAAAGAAAACAACTTGCTCTGAGGCTTTTAAGCGCAAAACCGTTCCCAAATAATGTGCGGTTGAGACAGAGATCGCAAAAAATTTGTTGGCTTCTAATGTTTTAAACTCTTGGGGGGCAAGATATATACGAGGGATAAAGGACATACGAACTCTGTTAAATGATAAATTATAAAAAAGAATGAAAACGATTGTATATTACTATAAGAACATAAACTTGTATTCTTGTTTATCTTATTTATTTTTGTTTTATCAGGATATGTTGTGAATCAATTTTCTTCACGTTCAGATATAAATTTATCTTGGGTTCGTTTTCTTCCTCAGTCTTGGCAACCTTATGCGTTACTATCGCGCATTGATCGCCCGATCGGTAGTTGGTTGTTGTTTTTGCCTGGAATATGGGGGATATTATTGCCTCATCATATTTCAGCAATGATGCGAATTAAATTAATTATTTTATTTGCCATTGGTAGTGTTGTGATGCGCAGTGCAGGTTGTGTGGTAAACGATATTTGGGATCGCGATTTTGATCGACAAGTCGCACGTACTCAACAACGACCGATTGCCAATGGAACGATTTCTGTTAAACAAGCGCTATTATTCCTGTTTGTTCTTTTGATGATTGGGTTGGTTATTTTATTACAACTCAATCCTTTATCTTGGATATTGGGGGCGTCCTCTTTAATTTTGGTGGCTTTATATCCTGGGGCAAAAAGAGTGACGTGGTGGCCTCAATTGGTTTTGGGATTTACATTTGGTTTTGGAGCACCCTTGGGGTATGCCGCGGCAACGGGGTATCTTTCTTGGACACAAGCCGCTTTATACACAGCAACGATTTTTTGGCAAATTGGATTTGATACCATTTATGGGTATCAAGATATAGAAGACGATCAACGTGTCGGGGTAAAATCAACAGCCAGATGGGCTGGTGAAGCTGGTAAGCAATTTGTTGCCATTAATTATGCACTATGCGTTTTCTTTTTAATTGTTACGAGTATTTTAAATCAGAATTCATGGCTTGCAATGTTGGCTTTATTGTTACCCATTGCGCATTTTGCATGGCAGATTCAACGATTTGACTTACATAACCCCAAAGTTTGTTTAACGCTCTTTAAATCTAACAGAGATGTAGGGCTACTTATCGCCTTAGCTCTTTTTATAGGTAACCTCATTTGATGACGAATTTTTCTCAATTTGAAAATTTAATTACACAACATACAGCACTAGAGAAAACAGATTTTGTGCCAGAAATTATGCTGTATCAAGCCAGTGAGATTACGCCGATTTGGCAAGTAACCGAGGCTTGGTTGAACCATCAGAATATAGAACCACCTTTTTGGGCTTTTGCTTGGCCTGGTGGAAAAGCATTGGCACGATATATTCTGGATAATCCAAAGCTGGTCAAAGAGAAGAAAGTGCTTGATTTTGCAGCAGGGTGTGGAATTGCTGCGATTGCTGCGGCAAAGAGTGGGGCGGCTTATATTGAGGTTGCAGATATTGATCCTTTGGCACAGAAATCTTGTGCATTAAATGCCAAAGTTAATCATGTGTTGTTAGATAAAAATTCGAATGATGTGGTTGGACAGCCCTGTACATGGGATATTATTTTTTGTGGGGATGTTTGTTATGAAGCTCCGATGACTCAACATATCTGGCCATGGTTAAAACAATGTGCAGAACAAGGAGCAACGGTGTTTATTGCTGACCCAGAACGCAGTTATTTGCCAAAAAAAGAACTCACCCCAGTTTGTACATATGACATTCCCACGACATTAGAATTGGAAGATTGCCAGTTACGCAAAACGGTTTTGTATCAGTTGGTTTTAGAGTAAAACATACTTGTTATCTGTAGGAATTGATCGCGTTATTTACAGATTTTGTTTAAAATAACCATCTAAGACCTCGTAGGGTGTTTTTCCTTGAATGCCTTTATGGGGTTTAACAGTGTTATAATAATTTATAAATCGTTTCAACTTTAACTTTCGATCTTGAGCATTGACGAACAATTCACGCTCATGCCACATTTCCATGAGTGTGCGAATGACGCGCTCTGCTTTGCCATTGGTTTGAGGGCAAGCTGGCTTGGTAAATTTCTGGTTAATCCGATTGGTATAACAAGATTTAACAAACAGATGTTCAAGCGTTCCTTGGTATTCTCTGCCATTGTCAAAGTAAACACATTCGATCGTATAAGGGCATTGAACCAGCACATCGTCTTGTAGGAACTGAGCTGCACTAAACTGGTCTTGTCGCAAATTTAATTATGTATTTTAGTATGATGTAGAAATGGAGTGAGTATTTATATTTTAGGAACGATTTATGTCTATTGGTATCTATAGCAAGCTTATATTAAGATCTAAGGATGATTTTAAAGGTCGCCACTTTAGTGGGTTGATGATTATCCAAGCGGTAAACTGGTATTTACGCTATTGTCTTAGCTATCGAGACATTGAGGAATTGTTTTTAGAGCGTGGAGTAAGCGTTGATCATAGCACGTTAAACCGTTGGGTATTACGCTATGCTCCTCTATTAGAAAAACGTTTGAGAAGCTATAGAAAACCCCATTGTGGTGAGGTGAGGATTGATGAAACCTATATCAAAGTAAAAGGTCAGTGGAAGTATCTATATAGAGCCATTGATAAGAATGGAACTGCTATTGATTTCTTATTAACAGCTAAAAGAAATATCAAAGCAGCACAACGTTTCTTTAGAAAGGCGTTTAAAGAAGAGGGTCTATTCGCTCCAACCCATATTGGAACAGATAAAGCATTACCGTTTCCAAAAACCATACAAACCATGAAGAATGAGTATATCCTTCCCAATCACTGCGTTCATGAAACCAAGAAATCTTTACAACAGGGAATAGAAAATGATCATTTTAGATTAAAGAGAATGATCCCAAAGAATGGCTGTTTTCAGTCTTTTCATACCGCAAGGAAAACACTCAACGGATATGAGGCCATTCTCTGGATTAAAAAAGAACTGGGTTTTAAAGGAAAATGGACAATCAACGAACAAGTAAAGCTCATTAAAAATTTATTCGGTTTAAATAATAATATATTCGTCTAAATTAGCTAGCTTTATGGCTAATCACAGCACCATTCAATATTTGCGACAAGACCTTTTTTTGTATGTAATGTTTAATCTAAAATACTAGATCGAAACTGACCAATTTGCCCGCGATGTCTTAACCAATGATCGGCTAAAATACAAGCCATCATGGCTTCACCCACAGGCACTGCGCGAATACCAACGCAAGGATCATGTCTTCCTTTGGTAATTACGTCTGTGGCGTTGCCTTCGGAATCAATCGAAGGTTGAGGAATTAAGATAGAGCTGGTTGGTTTCACGGCAAAGCTTACGTTAATTGGCTGTCCTGTTGAAATACCACCTAAAATCCCGCCTGCATGGTTGGAGGAAAAAGATAACTTGCCATCATTGAGATAAATAGGATCGGCATTTTCTTCACCACGTAAAATGGCGGCATCAAGGCCCTCACCAATTTCAACGGCTTTTACAGCATTAATGCTCATCATTGCTTGGGCAATATCGGAATCTAATTTTCCATAAATAGGCGCTCCCAATCCCGCAGGAACCCCCTCAGCAACAATTTCAATCACAGCACCAATGGAAGAGCCATCTTTGCGAATAGAGGTTAAATAGTCTTGCCATTGAGGCACCATCTCGGCATCAGGGCAAAAGAACTCATTTTTCTTGACCTCATCCCAAGACCAACGATCACGATTCACTTTCAAATCACCAATTTGAACCAAAGCTCCACGGATTTTTATTTGATCCCCAAGAATTAATCGAGCAATTGCCCCAGCAGCAACCCGCATTGCCGTTTCACGTGCAGAGGAACGCCCACCGCCACGATAATCACGAATACCATATTTCAAATCGTAGGCAATATCGGCATGTCCAGGACGATAAGATTGGGCAATATTAGAGTAATCTTTGGAACGTTGATTAGTATTTTCAATTAATAAAGAGATTGGGGTTCCTGTTGTTTTGCCTTCAAAAACCCCAGATAATATTTTAACCTGATCAGGTTCATTTCGAGTAGTTGTGAATTTAGATCGCCCAGGTCTGCGTAAATCCAACCAAGGTTGAATCATTGCTTCGGTCAAAGGGATTTGCGGGGGGCATCCATCCACAACACACCCAATAGCAGGTCCGTGGCTTTCACCCCATGTCATTACACGAAATAATGTTCCAAAACTATTGCACGACATGGTTTTATGCTCGTCTTACTCTTGTAATACTCAATTAAAATTAATCTTCTGATGCTAATGCAATATCAGGAGCTGTTGGGTTTTTCATACCGACCATATGATAGCCACAATCGACATGATGAATTTCCCCTGTAACACCACGAGAAAGGTCAGAAAGGAAGTAAACGCCTGCGCCTCCAACTTCATCAATTGTTACATTGCGTTGTAAGGGAGAATTAAGCTGATTCCATTTTAAAATATAACGGAAATCCCCAATACCACTGGCAGCAAGTGTTTTAATCGGTCCTGCAGAGATTGCATTAACACGGATATTATCAACCCCTAAATCGGCAGCCATATATTGTACAGAGCTTTCCAAAGCAGCTTTGGCAATACCCATAACATTATAATGTGGCATCACACGCTCTGCACCAAGATAGGTCAAAGTCAATAATGAACCACCATCTTTCATTAATTTAGAGGCTTCTTTGGCAACAGCGGTAAAAGAAAAACAAGAGATATCCAAAGCTGTTAAAAAGGCTTCTCTGGGGGTATCAATATAACGCCCACGCAAATATTGTTTGTCTGCCCAACCAATCGCATGTACAACAAAATCTAATTTGCCCCATTTTTCTTCTATATCTTTAAAAGTTTTTTCAATATCTTTGTCTTCACTTACATCACATTGGATTAAATAATCTGAACCCAAGCTGGCAGCCAAAGGTCGGACTCTTTTTTCTAGGGCTTCACCTTGATAAGCAAAAGCGAGCTCTGCACCTTGTAAAGCACAAGCCTGTGCAATCCCCCAAGCAATAGAGTGATTATTAGCCATTCCCATAATCAATCCACGTTTACCCTGCATCAACTTCCCTTCTGTTGGAAGGACAGTGTTTTCATTTGACATGACAATTCCCTAGCTTTTCGCTAACTTGATAAAATTATAAATCCGCAGTCATTATATTAAAAAAAGAGAAAAAACCGCAATTATTTTTTAATACCTGATTTATAATAGAAAGAAAAGAGGGCTATTTTCTGGTCTTGTTGCAAATTTAAAACTAGGTTGTTTTTTAGTATGGAATTGGTTAATTTAGCAAGCGAGAGGTTTATTTAAACCGAAGATATTTTGGATAAGCTTTATTTGTTCGTTGATTGTCCATTTTCCTTTAAAACCCAGTCCTTTTTTTATCCAGAGAATGGCCTCATATCCGTTGAGTGTTTTTCTTGCTGTATGAAAAGACTGAAAGCAACCATTCTTTGGATTAAAAAAGAACTGGGTTTTAAAGGAAAATGGACAATCAACGAACAGATAAAGCTCATTCAAAGCATATTCGGTTTAAATAATAATATACCCGTCTAAATTAGCTAGCTTTATGGCTAATCACAGCACCATTCAATATTTGCAACAAGACCTATAATCGCCATATCTCCTCTCGATGATACAGCGTAAGCTTCGTTTTTCTATGCATGGTCATTACAGTAATATTTCATATCACTGTAAACAACGCGACAAATTCCTACAATTTGCGACAAGACCGGAAAAACACTCTATGAGGTCTTAGATGGTTATTTTAAACAAAATCTGTAAACAACACGATCAATTCCTACAAATAACATTATATAATTAATAAAGTATTTTCAATACTTAATAAATAGATATTTTTTACCCAGCAATAATGACAATAAATATATTAAAAAACTTAATAAACTAATACAAAAAGAAGCAGGATAATCCGTAACCCACGCTATAATAACCCCTCCCCAAGATTCTACCACTGCTAAAAATATGGATAAAAATAGACCTCGCCAAACCGTTTTGCTTAACTGACGCGCAACCGCAGCAGGTCCTACCATCAGGGAAAAAGTCAATAAAATCCCAGTAACTTGCACACACGCAGCCGTCACACATGCAACCACTCCCAAAAATAGGATAGAAACACGTCGTAATGACACCCCTTTTGCCTCTGCCAGATCAGGTTGCATAGAAGCAAATAACAAAGGACGCATAAAAAATAGCATCACCATACAGCAAACAATGCTGAGAATAATCAACCCATATAAAGTTTGTGTATCAACCGCAAAGATATTCCCAAAAAGCAATCCCGTAACTTGAGAGGCATAACGCGTATAAAAATGCAAAAACAGCAATCCAAAGCCCATTGATGTCGATAATACCAATCCAATGGCAATATCTCTATCTTTTAACTTGGGTCCTATTACGCCGATCAACCCACCTGCACATAAACTGAATACTAACAATCCAAGAAATGGCGAAACCCCAACCAAGCTTGCCCCTGTTGCTCCTGCAAAACCAACATGAGACAAAGCATGTCCTGCAAAAGTTTCTCTGCGGATCAACAAAAAATATCCGATTAATCCACAAATAATTGCGACAATAACTGATGCAATAAATGCAGTTTGCATAAATTCAAGGGAAAACATCCTCGAATCAACTTTCAAATTAATAAATTAACAAGCCGTTGTTACAAAAAGATGCTGGTTTGTTTTAACCACGTCAATAGGAAACCCATATAACTGAGTTAACACATCAGAGGTCATCACTTGACTAACATCACCTAAAATTGCTTTTTGATTTCCAATACAAATAACCTGATCCATCACTTTCATCAAAGGATTTAAATCATGCGTTGAAAGTAAAATTGTCAATCCTCTTTGCTCTTGCAATTCTTTGAGCAATGACAAAATAATTTTTACCCATTTGGGATCGAGATTACTAAACGGTTCATCCATAATAATTAACTTAGGATCCCCTAGTAATGCTTGAGCAAGTAACAAACGTTGTCTTTGTCCACCAGACATTTCAGACAAGGAAACACCAGCTAACTCTTTAGCATGTACATGATCCAAAACAGCGTCAATATGATATAAATCTTGCTTTGTTAAAAAGGGTAGCCCCCATTTATGACCACGAATACTGGTGGCTATAAACTCTTTTCCTGTGAGCTGAAAAGATTCCATCTCTCTATATTGGGGAATATAACCTATTTGTTTTCGAGCTTTATTAGGAGACCGTCCCAAAATCTTTATTTTATTTTCAGCACAAGGAATTATCCCCAAGAGTGCCTTCATAAAGGTCGTTTTACCAGAACCATTCGGACCAAAGATACCAATAAACTGATTGTCTTTGATCTGTAGATTAAGTTGAGATAAAATGACACATGAGCCCAATCGAACATCAAGGTTTTGACATTCAATCACATTCATTGATGCTGACTTTTTAAAGTTGTCTCGACTTTATCTAACACCTGATTCATCCATTGTTGATAGGTCAAATGAGCTGGCATGGTCTCGGACACCCCAACCACTGCCACCCCTGATTCTATAGCAATTTTCTTTAATTGTTCCGTGGCAGGCGTAGAGACTTGTTCGTTATAAAATAAAATTCTAATTTGATGAGTTTTTAAATCTTGAATAAATTGTACAATTTGTTTGGGTGTAGGCTCACCCCCATTCATTACAACCCATTGATAAGGTTCTTCTAACATTTCAAACCCAAGTTTTTGAGCCATCAATCCAAATACAGGTTCTGTTGCAGCCACTTTAATATGTGAATATTGTTGATGAATAGTTTGAATACGTTGTTGAATTTGTTTTAAATCAACATCGAATGAAGCAAATTGTTTCTGAAAAAAAACTTTTTCTTGTGGGTTTAAGCGGCTATAAACTTGCCGTAATTGTTGTGATAATTTTTCGATTGCCTCTATATTATACCATAAATGTGGGTTTTCCCCTTCTTTACGCCCCAATAAAGACTGTATTGATACGATATCTTGACGATTAAAATGATATAGTGTTAATAAACGATCCATCCAAGCATCATATCCCAGCCCATTGACAATAATCACATCTGCATCTGCAATCTTTTTACCAATACTCGGTGTAAGCTCAAATAAATGTGGGTCTTGGTCTGGATTATTTAAAATAGAGTCAACGTGTACATATTGCCCACCCAGTTGTTGAGCAATATCACCATACATATTCTCTGCTGCAATAACATGAATGATTTTTGTATCATCAGCCGCATAAGCAACCTTTTGATAACTATAGAATGCCAATAGTGCTACAAAACAGGCAAAAAGATTTTTTCTAACAAACAAGAAATATAACTTTCTTTTTAATTATAAATACCAAGCACCATACGTCATTAAAGCAAGCACAGAGATTAATATTCCATGTAAAATTAATAACCACTTAATCGTAATCACAGGGACATAATATTTGTCTTTTGGTTGTTCAAGTTCCCATTTCATAATGCATATCCTTCACGAACCTATAATTATTTAAATCATAAAAAATTTTAATTTTACATGCTGTTTAAATATATAAACAGCATGTAATATTGCTTATCTTGCTTTTAAAGCAGCTTCTAATTGTGGCAGAATTTCAAACAAATCCCCGACAATCCCATAATCTGACACTTTGAAAATAGGAGCTTCTGGGTCTTTGTTAATCGCAACAACAAATTTACTGTCTTTCATCCCAGCCAAATGTTGAATAGCCCCTGAAAGAGCCACAGCAATATAAAGCTCTGGAGCTACTATTTTACCTGTTTGTCCAACCTGATAATCATTGGGAACAAACCCAGCATCAACAGCAGCTCTGGAAGCCCCTATTGCAGCATCTAATTGATCTGCAACTTTTTCAAGCAATACAAAATTATCACCGCTTTGCATACCACGCCCACCAGAGATAACAACACGCGCAGATTCAAGCTCTGGTCTATCAGATTGTGATAATTTTAGCTCTTTAAATACAGAAAGCTGCTTATCAGAAATTGGAAGGTTCTCCACTTTCTCAATTACTGCATTACCGCCTGTTTCCGCTGCTGCTTCAAAAGTAGTTCCACGAACAGATAAAAGCTTCTTGGAGTCTTTAGAAGTCACTGTTGCAAGAATACTACCTGCATAAATAGGACGAACAAATGTTGATGCATCGATAATTTCAACCACATCAGAAATCGGTTGAACATCTAATAATCCAGCCAAACGAGGCAAAATATCTTTACCTTCTGCGTTCGCTGGAGCAACGATATATTCATAAGCTCCTGCTAATGACGCAATTAAATCTGCTACTGGCTCAGCTTGCATATGTGCATAAGCAGCATGTTCTGCAACAAGTAATTTTTGCACACCGTGCAACTGAGATGCTTTTTGAGATAAAACCTCTAAATGATCACCAACCAACAGCGCATGAATCTCTGTGCCTAATTTCCCTGCTGCAGTAATCGCTGAACGGCTGATCTTGCGAATTTGATCGCCTTTTTCATAACTTAATAAAACTAAAACAGCCATTCTTAAATTACCTTTGCTTCATTTTGAAGTTTATCCATAAGCTCTTCAACAGAACCAACAATAACACCTTCACGAACAGAAGAAGATTCTGCCACAGATTTTACTTCTAAACGAATGGCTGTATCAACACCAAGATCAGCAAGAGCAACCGTTTCAATCGGTTTCTTTTTCGCCTTCATAATATTTGGCAAAGATGCAAAACGAGGCTCATTTAAACGCAAATCTGTTGTAATCACAGCAGGTAAAGTAAGCTCTAGGATTTCTTGCCCGTCGTCAATTTCACGCGTGATTTGCGCTTTGCCATCAGAAAGCTCTAGTCTACTGACAAATGTTCCTTGAGCCCAGCCTAATTTTGCTGCCAAAATTTGACCCGTTGCATTCATATCATCATCAGATGCTTGCTTACCCATTAAAACAACATCTGGTTGTTCTTTGGCAACAAAATGTTGTAAAATCTTAGCAACACTTAGAGATTCCAATGCATCTTCTGACGTAACTAAAATCCCTCTATCTGCACCCATTGCCATTGCAGTACGTAACGTATCTTGACATTTGACCTCCCCAATAGAAATCACCACCACTTCAGAAGCAATCTTTTGTTCTTTAAGACGAACAGCTTCTTCGACTGCAGTTTCATCAAAAGGGTTCATGGACATTTTTACGCCACCAACCTCTACACCAGAATTATCGGACTTTACCAACGGTTTAATATTAGAATCAACAACCCGTTTCACCGGAACTAATATTTTCATAACACCCTTTCGTTACGATATTATTAACTAAATTAAAATCTTACATTCCACCTGGATAATTCGGACCACTGCCACCTTCTGGCGTTTCCCAATCTATATTTTGTGTAGGGTCTTTAATATCACAAGTTTTACAATGAATACAATTCTGAGAATTAATTTGTAGCTTGGGTTCTTTATCAATATCCACTGCTTCATAAACGCCTGCTGGACAGTATCTTGATTCAGGAGATTTAAAAATATTCCAATTCACCGTTTTCCAAATAGACGTATTTTTCAATTTCAAATGCACTGGTTGATCGTCTCTATGATCGATATTCGACAAGAACACAGAGGATTCGCGACTAAAAGTTAATTCATTATCTGGTTTTGCATATTCAATTTTTTCAAATGAGGATGCTGCTTCTAGTTGTTCATTATCTGCCAAACGATGATGAAATGTCCAAGGCACCTTTCCCCGTAACATTGAATCGAACCCTGCATATAATGTTGCAACTTTTGCGCCGAATTTTGCAAAAGCAGGACGGATATTACGTGCTTGATGAAGCTCTTTCCAAACCCAAGATTGACGCATACGGAATTGATAGGAAATCGGTTCTATTTCTTGCGTTGCCAATGCTTCAACAATAGCTTCTGCTGCAACCATTCCTGACTTCATTGCTGTATGCGTGCCTTTAATTTTGGGCACATTTAAAAAACCCGCAGCATCACCAATTAATAACCCACCAGGAAAAGATAATTTAGGGATAGATTGTACCCCCCCCTCTGATAACGCACGCGCAGAATAGCTGATACGTCTGCCTCCTTCCAGATGATATTTCATCACGGGATGCATTTTAGACCGTTGCATTTCTTCAAATGGCGATAACCAAGGATTTCGATAATCAAGCCCAACCACAAATCCAAAGGAGACTAAATTATCGCCAAAATGATATAACCAAGAACCACCATATGTATGATCGTCCAGTGGCCATCCAAAACTATGTTGGATATATCCTGGCTTATGTTTATGCGCAGGAATTTCCCATAATTCCTTGATCCCAAGACCATAAGTCTGAGGGTCAACGCCTTGTCTTAATTTAAATTGATCCATTAATTTTTTAGATAAAGATCCGCGACATCCTTCGGCGAATAATGTATATTTCGCTCTTAATTCCATACCAGGTTCATGGTTTGACCCTTGGGTTCCATCTTTCTCAAGTCCCATATCACCGGTAACAACACCCACAACCTGACCATCTTCAATAATCAATTCACTGCCGGAAAAGCCAGGAAAAACCTCAACGCCTAATTCTTCTGCTTGAGTGGCTAGCCAACGGCAAAAATTACCCAAACTGATGATAAAATTCCCATCATTATTCATTTGAGGCATAAATGATTTAATCATTGGAATTGCGGTATATTTTTGCTCATCAGGCAAATAAAACATACGTTCATGATTCACAGGCGTATCTAGTGGTGCGCCCCTTTGTTTCCAATCGGGAAATAATTCATTTAATGCTGTTGGTTCTAATACTGCGCCAGAAACAATATGAGCCCCAATTTCAGAGGCTTTTTCAATTAAGCAAATTTCAACTGAAGGAGCCAATTGTTTTAATCGAATAGCAGCAGATAATCCAGCAGGACCACCCCCTATAATTAAAACGTCAAACTCCATTTGCTCACGTGCATCGTTACTCATATTATTTATCCTATTTCCCACTATGCAGTAAATTAACTCAATTCAACTATAGCTCTTAATACAAACAACATTGATAAAAATACAGTTTAATTTTTAATCATACGCAAAAGCAAGCTCATGCTTGGCTCGCCAGTTTTGATTAACATAGTTCATAATCAACGTGCGACGGATGCCTTTCATCGGACGTTTTTTATATCCATGCCACGTATCTTTACTAGGAATGAACATAAATGCGGAATTAAATTTCCCAGAACTTCTTGCCAAAGAATCCCCTTGGGCATTCATAATATCAGTTCCCCAATTCTCGGCATCGTCTCCCAAAGATAATGAAATCAGAAATGTGAGTTTCTTTGCACCAATATCGGTATGATGTTCAAGCCAAAACCCTTCTTTATCCAAACATAGCTCTAATCTTAACCATGTATTAGAAAGATCCGCACCAGTTACTTTGGAGAAAAGATCTCTTGTTTCTTGGCTCTCAAAAGCCTGGGCCAACGCCGCACATCGGCGATCTTGCTGTTGTTTTTCAGGATTAACAAAAACGCGATTTTGATTGTTATTTTCACGCCGCCCTTGGATATCTCCAGAAATTGCTTTTTCATCTGGCATCCATTCTAATAACGAATCACAAACAAAATCAGGCAAAATATTCTCTAGCAACCAATGTTGATAAGGATAAGTATACCCTGATGCTTGGTGAATAGAACGATGCAAATTCTGAACAGTATCTTTGAATTGAACACTCATATATAATATCCTGTATTATATTGCTTGAGCATGACGTTGCGGCGCAACACGATAATATGTATCAAATACAACCACTATGTTTCTCAAAAAACAACGCCCTTCTTCTGTAACTGTTATTTTATAACTCTCAATCTTAACCAAGCCATCTTCTTCAAATGACTTTAATTTTAATAAAGCATCATCAAAAAAATTATCTGGTTTATTATACTGACGTGTTATTTGGTTTAAATCAATATACAAGTCACACATTAATCGTTCAATCACCGTCCAACGCAATAAATCCTCTTCATCCCGTCCAACGCCACGCGCAATAGGCAGCCCCTCTTGAGACATAGCTTTTTGATATGCTGCCACCGAAGGATGATTTTGCACAATTCCCTGTGGAACAATGGAAACAGATGATGCACCAACGCCCAATAAAGCGGGGGCATCATCAACGGTATATCCTTGAAAGTTACGGTGTAATGTTCCTTGTTGAGCAGATTTGCTCATTGAATCATGAGGCAAAGCATAATGGTCTAGACCAATCACTTGGTATCCAGCCTCTTGCAAAATTTCATCAATAACTTGGCGTTGTTGAAAACGTTCAATACTATCTGGCAGCACATCACCTTCTAATAAGGTCTGTCGCTTAAATTTCCATGGCACATGTGCATATCCAAACACAGCCAACCGATCTGGTTTCAACTCTACAACAGATCGAATCGTTGCACTTAAACTTTCAACAGTTTGATTAGGCAGTCCATAAATCAGATCCATATTAACAGACTGAATATAATTCTGACGCACAACATTAATACAATGAGCCGTTAACTCTTTACTTTGGATCCGTCCACAAGCTTTTTGAACTTTAGGATCTAAATCCTGTACACCAAAACTTACTCTGGTAAATCCCAAAGGGTGCAGCATAGAGAAATACTCAACGGAAACATGCCTTGGATCAAGCTCTATTGAAATATCAGCGTTTTGTTGAATATCGAATAGATTGTAAATCGTTTGCATTACCTTTTTCATTGCATTCATCGGTAATGTCGTTGGAGTTCCACCACCAAAATGAATAAAACTGACTGAGCGACGTGCTTGAAGAAACCCAGCCAATCGTTTCAACTCTTCACACAACAAATCCCCGTAAGCACTGCGTATCGATTCTTGATGAACAACTTGTGTATTACAAGCACAAAATTTACATAATTCATCACAGAAAGGTACATGCAAATACAACGAAACAGGCTCCCCCTCTGGAAGAGCCTGTAACCATTGTTGATATTCGTTAAATCCAACAGCTTCTGTAAACTGAACAGCTGTTGGATAACTTGTGTATCGCGGTAGATTTCCTTCGTACCGCGCAAGACGGTCAAAGGAAATACCCTTTTTCATTCCGAACTCCGCTAAGAATTAGAAACGATATCCGATACCCCCACTAACCACTGTAGGATTCAAAGAGGTACGAGCATCAATTCTGTTTGGACTATCATTAAGATGTGCACGTTGATTTAACAACATTTGTTTTGCATCAATGTTAAAGAACCAATTTCCAACAACTTGGTAATCAAACCCAACATTGAAAGCTGGACCCACTGTCGTTTCCATGCCCAATTTTTGAACAATTCCACCACCTGGTTTAATATTATGCCAGAAAGCAACCGTTAAGCCAACACCAACATATGGATTAAATGCTTTATGTGGACGAAAATGCCATTGAGCTGTAACTGTAGGAGGAATAACCCATGCTTTACCAACATGAACATTACCAGCTGCGGTATCTTTTGCCCAAATACTGTGACGAGTACTAGAAGCAATCAATTCAAAAGCAATGTTATCAGTAACAAAGTAATTTGCACTTAATTCAGCCATCACACCGTTTGATGCTGTAACACGACCACCGACTGAGGTACGACTGCTGGTATTATTTGCAATAGTCGCTAATGCACCAAGACGAACAATAAAATCACCTTTACCAAGACCAATTTTCGTTACACCAGGACATGTTTGAAAAACACCACAATGTGGTTTTGGTGCTTTTGGCGTTTTATACATAGGAACGTCACGATATTGGACTTTTCCACTCCAACCAGATGCCCAGATTTCTTCTCTGACCATTGGAACAGAAGCTGTATTTTGCGCTTGGTTAACCGCTGGACCTAAATTGGTAGTTGAATAATTTTGTGCATAACCTGCAGCAGGAGCAAGCACAGCGGCAATAATAGCAAGACGACTTAATGACTTTTTCATAATGTGAAAAACCTTACTGACTTAGCAAAAAGGACTATATACATTAGGTAATAAAATCTACTGGCACGGTAATCAATCAAAAAATCTCTCTTAGGACATCAACAAAAAAATGTGTTACCTAAAAACAACTACTTTTTCTCTCCATAACCAAAAGACTGGTTAACAAACCCATGAAACATCTTAAGAAAACCCTGAATTATCATTTTTTTAAAGTATTCTTCGTGCATGTATATCGTCCTGCATAAATTCATAACGAATCGTAAAATATGTATCTTTTATGCATCATTTCAGTTTTTATTAATAGTGTATATTTATCACACCACCCTAGGTAACGATATTATAAAACAGGCACCACTTATCCTGCCTTCAGCGTCATGTATATTTTGTGCTTGTATCGTTCCCTTTAACGCCACAACAATTTGTCGGCAAATAGATAATCCCAACCCTGAATGTTGTCCAAAATTTTCCCCTTCAGGACGCTCAGTATAAAAGCGCTCAAAAATACTGTTGAGTTTATTTTCAGGGACTCCTGGACCTTGGTCACTTACACTCAACTCAACCCTATCTTTCAATGCGTTAACCGATAACGTAATTTGACCATTAGGAGGGGAAAACGATACCGCATTCCCAATTAAATTACGTAATACTTGCACCAAACGATCCTCTACGGCCAATACTTTTAAGTTTTGCTGCTGACTATCTTCATTTTCCTTAACAACAATATGAGGATCATTCAGTTTATAAGTCGCCTCATATATCTCAGACAACAGTTTAAAAATTGGCATGACTTCTACGGGTTCAGGAGTCACTCGCGACATTTCTGTTTCAATACGGCTAGAACTTGCAATATCGGTAATTAAACGATCCAGACGATTAACATCATCTCGAACAACAGCAAATAAACGCTTTCTATGTTCCATATCTGGAATTCTCGGCAATAATTCTATCGCCGATCGAATCGACGATAATGGATTTTTTAACTCATGACTAACGTCGGCAGCAAAACGCTCAATTGCGCCCATTCTTGTCCATAACGCTTTGGCACTATCTTGCAATGCTCTGGCAAGGTCTCCAATCTCATCTTTTCGGCTTAACAACCTTTCGGGAACCATGCCGGTTTGCCCTACAGAATCACGCATTTTATGCGTTGCAATCGCCAATGCTAACAAAGGTCTGGCAATAGTCAAAGACAAATACCAAGACAATAAAACCGTAATTACCAAAGCAAGTAAAAACAAAATTAAAATTGAAGATCGAACAGCAAATAAAGCCTTGTCAACATTCGTTGCTTCTCTGGTTAATTGAATAATCCCGACCGTTTTCCCTTGATGAACAATTGGCTCGGAGATTGTAATCAACAAACGATGATCGGCTGTTCGACGGATATAAGGAGGCATCTCTTGACTATTTGGATCATTCGTAAATTGTAAATATTTTTTTACAGCATTCGGAATTGCCTCAGGATCCGCATTAACAGATAGGTTTTTAATTTTACGCTCGCCTGAATAGGGCATCCAATTTAAAAGATGCGTATAGACTTTCTCTAAGACCGTATCATAACGTGTATTAATAACCCTTTCATTTTCTGTATTGATCTTAGAAAAATTACTTTTTGCTTTGGATGGATGTATTAAAACAGAGGATAGGTTCTCTTTTGAACTTTTCACTTGCTTGTCTTTGTTCAACACATCACGGCTATCGACTACCAATTGACCGTCTGGCCCATACACGCGAGCCCGCACGTTTGGACTAGGCTCAGTCAAACTCAATAATAACGGACGAGCCAACTCAACAGATAAAAAATGAATGTCCATTGGTTTTTTGGCAAACATCACACCAAAAGCATCCTCTGAAACAATTTGATCTTTTATTTTACGCGTGGCACTTTGCCCCAATGCACCAGCATAAATTTTCGCTTGTTCTCGTAAAGCGGTGACTTCTGTTTCCAATAAGCTATTTTGAAACTGGTTGAGATATAGCAACGTTGCGACCAAAACAACCAACGGCAACGCATTGACAAGCAAAATACGCCTCATCAAAGGGGATGAAAATCTTGCTTTGTAATTTATTTTGCCTGTTGATACAGTTTTGTCACCTTGAAAATAGGAAAACAGGTTCATCAATCTTCCTTATACCGATATCCAATACCGTATAATGTTTCAATTTTATTGAATTCAGAATCAACTTGACGAAATTTCTTACGAATACGTTTGATATGACTATCAATCGTGCGATCATCAACATAGATATTTTCACCATAAGCCGCATCAATCAATTGATCTCTGGATTTTACCAACCCTGGACGCATTGCCAGTGCCTTGGCTAACAAAAACTCGGTTACTGTTAATTGAATATCTTCATTATTCCAACGACACTGATGACGCAAATCATCCAAAGTTAACGACCCACGCACAACCATCCCACTGGCAACAGCGCCGCCTTCGACCTCTGCTTTATTCACATCGTTACGCCTTAATAAAGCTCTGATACGTTCAAGCAGTAAACGCTGCGAAAAAGGTTTGGTAATATAATCATCAGCCCCCAAACGCAGTCCCATTAATTGGTCGATTTCTTCATCTTTGGAAGAAAGCATAATCACTGGCATTTGCGAACGACTACGAAGTCTTTGTAAAAGCTCAATTCCATCCATGCGAGGCATTTTAATATCTAAAACAGCCAAATCTACTGGGCGCGACAATAATCCTTGCAGGGCACTTTCACCATCCGTATATGTTTGCACAGAAAAACCATCTGCCTCTAACATCATGAAAACAGAGGTTAAAATATTGCGATCATCATCAACCAATGCGATCACATATTTTCCAGCTTCCATATCGATTACTCCATTTACGAAAAATCAAAATTATATATAAAAACCAAATAATGGCAAAAAACCGTGCGTTTTGCCCTAATTATCATATTCACACAAAATAAAAACCATTTAACTTGCCTGAACTTGATTGAAATCTTACTTGAATTCCTTGTTATCTTTTACAAATTTTATTAAAATAATGACAGGATAGTTTTAGTTGATAAATTATCTTCAAGCTTGTTCTGAAAAATAAGAGCTTGTTCTGATTATCAATATTAACAATAAAAGTACATGAAATATTATGACACAACAAGACCATAAAAAAAATGACACAGAGGTCAATATCGGCTCTGAACAAGAAGATGTGCCTTCTGGACATGAAACCATTTTCAATCAAACGCAAGATGCTACAGAAGAGACTGCCACTGAAACAGACTCTGTAGAGCAGCTAAAGGCCGAACTGCAAGATGCCAAAGACAATTGGTTGCGTTCAGAAGCGGAAAATCAAAATTTACGCAATCGCCACAAAAAAGAACTTGATGATACTCGTTTATATACAGTGCAAAAATTTGCACGTGATGTGGTCGAAGCAGCTGAAAATTTACGCCGTGGTATCGATAGCCTACCTGCGAAAACAGAAGGAGAAGATCCGATCCTGACTAAAATGCGTGAAGGCTTTGAAAGTACAGAACGTTCTTTCTTACAAATCTTGGAAAAAAATGGCATTAAATATGAAGATCCGACTGGGGCTCCATTCGATGCAAATAAACATCAAGCAATGGCTGAACAACCCTCTGATGAACATCCTTCTGGGACTGTAATTCAAAGCTGGACACCTACATGGACATTAAATAATCGTCTATTAAAACCAGCAATGGTCATTGTTGCCAAGGCTAGCGAGAAAAAAGAATAAAAACTACGATAAATTTATATTAAGTTGCTGACTTAATGAAATTTTTGTGTATAATATAGAGTTAGATAAAATTCCTTGAAACATACCTCGAGGATACATATTTATATCTTATATCACTCCTATGGCTTAGCCAAGATTGGGAGATCATTAGGGTGATAACCATTTTAAAATAAAGGACTTTTACAAGACGCTTCGGGTCTTATTGAAAGTTGCTAAAAGGAGCTTATTTATGAGTAAAGTGATCGGTATCGATTTAGGTACAACAAACTCTTGTATTTCCATCCGTGAAGGAAGCGAAACAAAAGTTATCGAAAACAGCGAAGGTGCACGCACGACCCCATCTATGGTTGCGTTTACCGAAAGTGATGAAATGTTGGTCGGCCAAGCTGCTAAAAGACAAGCAGTAACCAACCCTAGCAACACTTTATACGCTGTAAAAAGATTAATTGGTCGTCGTTTTGATGATAAAATGGTTGCACGTGATAAAGGCTTGGTTCCCTACGAAATCGTTAAAGGTGACAATGGTGATGCATGGGTTGAAGCACGTGGCAAAAAATACGCACCTTCTCAAGTTTCTGCATTTATCCTTGGAAAAATGAAAGAGACAGCAGAATCTTATCTTGGTGAAAAAGTAACACAAGCTGTTATTACTGTTCCTGCTTACTTTAACGATGCACAACGTCAAGCAACCAAGGATGCAGGTAAAATCGCAGGACTTGAAGTCCTTCGTATTATTAACGAACCTACAGCTGCTGCTTTGGCTTATGGTTTAGAAAAGAAAAACAGTGGCACCATTGCTGTATATGACTTGGGTGGTGGTACTTTTGATATTTCAGTTCTTGAGATTTCTGACGGTGTGATCGAAGTTAAATCAACCAATGGGGATACATTCCTTGGTGGTGAAGATTTTGACTCTCGTATCATCGAATTCCTTGCTGATGAATTTAAAAAAGAACAAGGTATTGATCTTCGTGGTGATAAACTTGCTTTACAACGCTTGAAAGAAGCTGCTGAAAAAGCAAAAATTGAACTTTCTTCTTCTAAAGAAACTGAAATCAACCTACCTTTCATCACCGCTGATGCTTCTGGACCAAAACATTTGGTTCTTAAACTAAGCCGTGCAAAATTAGAAAGCCTTGTTGAAGATCTTATCAAAAGAACTCTTGAACCCTGTAAATCTGCATTAAAAGATGCTGCGTTGTCTGCTGGTGGTATTGATGAAGTAATCTTAGTGGGTGGTATGACCCGTATGCCTAAGGTCATTGAAACTGTTAAAGAATTCTTTGGTAAAGAGCCTGCTCGTAACGTGAACCCTGATGAAGTTGTTGCTATTGGTGCAGCAATTCAAGGTGCGGTATTAAAAGGGGATGTTAAAGACGTTCTTTTATTAGACGTTACCCCATTATCTTTGGGTATTGAAACATTAGGTGGTGTATTTACACGTTTGATCGACAGAAATACAACCATTCCAACCAAGAAAAGCCAAACGTTCTCTACTGCTGAAGACAACCAAAATGCTGTTACCATTCGTGTTTGTCAAGGTGAACGTGAAATGGCTGCAGACAATAAATTGTTAGGTAATTTTGACTTAACAGGCATTGCACCTGCACCTCGTGGCGTTCCTCAAATCGAAGTTACTTTTGATATTGATGCAAACGGTATCGTTTCCGTATCTGCAAAAGATAAAGCAACAGGTAAAGAACAACAAATCAAAATCCAAGCATCTGGTGGTCTATCTGATGCGGATATTGAAAACATGGTTAAAGATGCAGAAGCAAATGCCGATGCTGATAAAGCCAAAAAAGAAATGGTTGAAACCAGAAACCAAGCAGATTCATTGGTTGCTCAAGTAGAAAAAAATCTACAAGAACATGGTGACAAACTTGATGATGCAACCAAAACAGAAATCGAAACTGCTGTTGCTGATGTTAAAGCTAAAAAAGAAAGCAGCGATGTTGCTGAACTTAAAACAGCGACAGAAAAACTTTCTCAACTATTGATGAAAATTGGTGAAACCATCTATAAAGCAACAGGTGGTGCAGATGCGGCAGCTGGCGCTCAAGAATCTTCTGAAAAACCTGCAGAAGACGTTGTTGATGCCGATTTTGAAGACGTCAACCATAATGATAAGAAATCTACCTGATCTTTTCGCAGGTATCTAAATAAATAAGGTATATTCATTTCAATATACCTTAGATTACTTTGAGGCCCGCGCTTCTCTTCGAAGGCGGGCTGATTTATTATACACCAAAATAAGCTATATTGAGAAAATCAATGTCTAAACGAGATTATTATGAAGTGCTGAAAATCAGCCGCACTGCGACCCAAGTAGAGATAAAACAAGCCTATCGCAAAAAAGCGATGAAATATCATCCTGATCGTAACCAAGGTGATCCAGAGGCAGAGGCTAAATTCAAAGAAGTTAATGAAGCCTATGATGTTTTAAAAGACGAACAAAAAAAAGCAGCCTATGACCAATATGGTCATGATGCCTTCCAAAATGGTGGACCAGGCGCAGGCGGATTTGGAGCTGGTGGGTTTGGCGACATTTTCGACATGTTTGGTGACATGATGGGAATGCGCCGTGGTGGTCAAGGACAAAGACGCACTGGAGCCGACATCCAAATTCAAACAGAAATTGAGCTAACTGAAGCCTTTTCTGGCGTAAAAAAGACCGTTAAATTCCAAAGTAAAAAATCTTGTACAAGTTGTAATGGTTCTGGCTCTGAAGACAAAGCAAAAGGTAGCCAAACTTGTCCTACCTGTCATGGGTCAGGAAAAATTCGCTCTCAAAATGGCTTCTTCCTTGTCGAACGTCCATGTCATACTTGCCATGGGTCAGGTCAGGTCATCAGCAATCCATGTAAAAAATGTCAAGGTACTGGCTTAGAAAATCAAGAAAAAGAACTTGAAATCGATATCCCTGCAGGGATCGAAGATGGAACTCGAATCCGTATCGCTGGCGAAGGTGAGGCTGGAAGCAATGGAACACCTCCTGGTGATTTATACGTTCATGTCAGCGTTTTACCCCATGAAATCTTTCAACGTGACGGCGGCACAATTTTTTGCCGTATTCCAGTAAGAATGACCCAAGCCGCATTGGGTGCTGAAATCGAAGTGCCAATTATCGATGGTGGCAGAACCAAAGTGAAAATCCCAACAGGAACACAATCAGGCAAACAATTCCGCCTGCGTGGCAAAGGATTTTCTGTATTAAGGTCTGCTTCACGTGGGGATATGTATATTGAGGTCAAAGTTGAAACGCCTCAAAATCTTACCAAACGTCAAAAAGAACTTCTTGAAGAATTCGAAAAAGAATCCCAAGATGGACACGAACAAGGCAGTCCTGAAACATCAGGATTTTTTAGTAAAGTCAGGGATTTCTTCGAAGGAAAATCTTGATTCTATTTCTTAATATGAAAGTTTAAAAATGACATCATCTCCTTTACGAATTGGTATTGCTGGAATTACTGGGCGAGTTGGGCGTTTATTGGTCGAAGAAGTTCAACAGCAAGAAAACGCAGTTTTATCAGGTGGAACAGCTTTGTCCAAGGATATCAAAACTATATCTGACACCGTTCCCGTTTTTGATACCATTGATGCGCTTATCCAAGTGAGTGATGTCATTATTGACTTTACCAATGCTTCTATTACTGCAACGCATGCCAAAGCCTTTAAAAACAGTCATGTTGCATGGGTTTTGGGAACCACTGGTATTGATGAGGATACTCAACGATTAATTCAAGAAGCAGCCAGCATCGTTCCAGTCATACAAGCTGCCAATTTTTCACCTGGTGTAACCTTGATGTTGCGCCTTGCGGGTGAGTTGGCAAAGGCATTGCCTGCCTCTCAATATGATGCTGAAATTGTGGAAACCCATCATCGACAAAAAGTAGATGCCCCTTCTGGCACAGCCTTGGCAATTGGAGAATCTATCGCCAAAGCAAGAAATGTGCAGCTAAAAGATGTAAAAAACTCTGGTCGTGATGGTGTGACTGGGGGTCGTAAAGAAGGAGCTATTGGATTTGCTGCACTTCGTGGCGGACAAATCGTTGGAGAACATAGTGCTATTTTCCTATCCGATGTAGAAGAAATCAGTTTGACTCATAAAGCATTTGATCGTCGTATTTTTGCCAAAGGTGCTGTTCGTTCTGCGTTATGGAGTGCAGGAAAGCCCGCAGGTTTATATGGCATGAACCATGTTTTGGGGCTTGATCCTGTGCAATAGGTAAAGTTTTTTTTACTTTTACTCTTGACGTGGACGTTACAAAAGGGTCTGTTATAAAATTCGTTTTTTACATTTAAATTAGATGGGATAGCAGAAAAATTATGCGAAACAATAGCGATTTTCTGTTCGCTTCTGAATCAGTATCTGAAGGACATCCAGACAAAGTTGCTGATCGTATCAGCGACGCCGTATTGGATACTTATCTTGCCGCCGATCCAGAAGCTCGCGTAGCTTGTGAAACTCTTGTCACCACAAACCAAATTATTTTGGCTGGTGAAGTTCGTGGCCCAGAAAGCATTACCAAAGAATTGCTTATTGAAAAGGCTCGTGAAACCGTAAAAGAAATCGGTTACGATCAAGAGGGCTTTTCATGGAAAAATGCCAGTGCTTTGAATCTTCTTCATGCCCAATCAGCTCACATTGCGATGGGTGTTGATAGTGGCGAAGGCAAAGATGAAGGTGCTGGTGACCAAGGCATCATGTTTGGGTATGCTACCACAGAAACAGACAGTTTAATGCCTGCACCGATTTATTATGCTCATAAGATTTTACAAAATCTGAATGACCTTCGTAAATCCAGTGATCCAAAGGGCAAAGGCTTCCTTCCAGACGCAAAAAGCCAAGTCACTTTGCAATATGTTAATGGTAAACCTGTAAAAGCAACTTCAATCGTGTTATCTACTCAACATGAAGAAGATATGAGGCAAAGTGATATTCGTAATACCTTGCGCGACCTTATCACCAATACTCTTCCAGAAGGGTGGATGTGTCCTGAAAATGAATTCTATGTTAACCCAACGGGTCTGTTCATCATTGGTGGTCCAGATGGGGACTGTGGATTAACAGGGCGTAAAATCATCGTGGATACATATGGTGGGGCTGCACCGCATGGTGGTGGCGCATTCTCTGGTAAAGATCCAACCAAAGTTGATCGTTCTGCTGCATATGCTTGTCGTTACCTTGCCAAAAACATCGTTGCTGCTGGTCTTGCAGATAGCTGTACTTTACAGATTTCTTATGCAATTGGTGTTTCTCATCCTTTGTCAGTTTATGTTGATTTACATAATAGTGGTAAAGACATTAACGAAGAAAAATTGGAAAAAGTATTGCGTGAAGTCATGGATTTATCCCCAAGAGGAATCCGTAAACATTTACGCTTAAACCGTCCGATTTACAGAGAAACTGCTGCTTATGGTCATTTTGGTCGTACACCTGATCTCAAGAAAGACAACTTTACTTGGGAACAAACCGACCTTGTTGACACTTTACGTAATGCGTTCAATCGTTAATTTGTAAAGACTGTTTGTTATGAATAGTACAAAGAAAAGCTCCTCTGAGAAGGAGCTTCTCTTTTCATTAGAAAATGAAAAGCCAGCTACTGAACGTTTATATGGTCGTCGTCGTGGACATCCTCTGCGTGATCGTCAACAACGTTTATATAATGATTATCTTCCTCGTATTAAATTTCCACAATCTGCTTTAAAAAACCCAAGCAGTGCTTTTGGCCAACAACCAAAAGAAGTATGGATGGAAGTTGGTTTTGGTGGTGGAGAACACAGCCTTGCCCGACATCAAGTCAATCCTGATGTGGGTTATATTGCCTGTGAAGTTTTTGAGAATGGGGTTTGTTCCTTATTATCAAACTTATTGGATGAAACAGACGATGAAAAAACGGCACCTGTTCCAAATATGCTGAGAATATGGAATGAAGATGCACGTATTTTAATTCGTGAATTTCCTGATCAATCCATTGATAAACTTTTTTTAATGTTCCCTGATCCTTGGCCAAAAACACGTCATTCAAAACGCCGCTTTGTGCATCCTGATCGTATTCCATTATTACATCGGATTTTACGTTCTGGTGCTCACTGGCATGTTGCCAGTGATGATCCTACCTATCAAGAGTGGGTATTAGAGGTTATGGGAAATCAGTCTTATTTTGAGAAAATCTTAGAAACGACTGAACGTCCATCTGATTGGCCATCCACGCGATATGAACAAAAAGCATATCAAGCAGGCAGACAGCCTATTTTTTGGATTTTTAAACGAATTTAATTATTTAAACTGTGATCTAACTCGGCAGCTTCACGCTCAGCTTCTTTTTGAGCGTGTTGAATTAATCTCTTTTCATTTTTATGGATGAACCAGACAAAAGAGAGCAAAATAACACCACCAATAACCCCTAATATGATTCCGATGGTTCCTTCAAGTTGTAGGATTTGCTTTCCTAGGAAATAAGCAACATAACTATATCCACCAGCCCAAGCAATGCCACCCAAGGCATTATAAAACATAAAGCCTTTCCAAGGCATTTTATTAGCACCTGCTAATAAAGCGGTAAAAAGACGTAGCAACACCATAAAGCGTCCAATAAAAACAACTTTACCACCATGATGTTTGAACAAATACTGGCCTAGCAATAATCGTTCTGGAGTTAATTTTATTTTAGGGCCGTATTTTTTAAGAACATGATATCCAATTTTATGCCCTATAAAATATCCAAAATTATCCCCCATAATAGCCCCAATAATTGCAAATAATGCAATTAAATGAATACTCAACCCACTATTTGGGGAGGCAGCATATATAGAGGCGGCAATCAACATTGTTTCAGCAGGCAGCAAAAGCCCCATACTTTCCAACATAATCACTAAACCAACGAGTAAATATCCGTAATAACTATAATCACGGATAAAATCCATAAATTGTTCTACCAGTGTTTTATACCCATCAATATATTATAGAGCCATTTCAAATAATTTTCTTTACCTTATTATTGATCTTTATGAAACCAAAAATTAAAAATACAGAAATACAAAAGGATATTCTCAAAATCTTGGTCTTGTCGCAAATATTGAATGAGGGCTATAACTATCTATAAAGTGTAGGAATTGTTCGCATTGTTTACAGATTTTGTTTAAAATAACCATCTAAGACCTCATAGGGTGTTTTTCCTTGAATGCCTTTATGGGGTTTAACAGTGTTATAATAATTAATAAAACGTTTCAACTTTAACTTTCGATCTTGAGCATTGACGAACAATTCACGCTCATGCCACATTTCCATGAGTGTGCGAATGACGCGCTCTGCTTTGCCATTGGTTTGAGGGCAAGCCGGCTTGGTAAATTTCTGGTTAATCCGATTGGTATAACAAGATTTAACAAACAGATGTTCAAGCGTTCCTTGGTATTCTCTGCCATTGTCAGAGTAAACACATTCGATCATATAAGGGCATTGAACCAGCACATCGTCTTGTAGGAACTGAGCTGCACTAAACTGAGATTTATCGTTGTAAATCCCTGCATAGAGTTCTCGAGAAAAATCATCAATACCTACAAAAAGATACTCCCGAGTTTGCTGTTTAGTCTCATTTTTCAACAAAGGAAGCCGTTTAGTCTCGACATGCACCATCTCCCTAGGATAAGAGTTGTTATATTTTTTGACTTGCCATCTGAGGTTGTCCTCAAGTGTTTTTTCAATCTTAGCAAGGCGTTTAATGCCATATTTGATCGTTTTATAACGCTCATTCGTGCTGGACATCGGCACAAAAAATTGCAACCGAGCTCGCCTTAATACAACATAAATCGTAGGTCTGCTGACCATAAAACGCTTAGCCAGATCGGTTACCGTGACTTTCTCTTGAAGATGTAACCGCCATATCTCTTCTCGATGATACAGCGTAAGCTTCGTTTTCCTATGCATGTTCATTACAGTAATATTCCATATCACTGTAAACAACCCGATCAATTCCTACAATTTATAAAAAACCATATATAAAAGATAAAAGAGTTAAAAAATTACGATATAGAAGCGTTTAAAAAGGAAGTTGATGCAACAAAACACATAGAATATAACAGTGATGAAAGATATCCAGAATGGCAGTGGAGCAAAGGTAAATGATAGAAATCGAAGAAAAAGATGGTGGTATTCTTCAGCTCGAAGTTAATTACACTGAATGAGTAGAATATAATTTTTTATATGTAAAGATGAAGAAGATACAGCTCTTTCGTTATCAACTTTTCGTAGCAGTTTAGAAGATTTGTTAAAAAGTAGGTCAAAGATTAGTATTGACGAAACATTAAACTGTAAACCTGATTCTTGGTTTAGAAGGCAATTGAAAAATAGCTTCCCTTCTTGGTTTAAAAAAACATATGATAATGTAGATGATTGTGGTTTTTTTCCGTTTGTAAGTATTTGCGCTTCTTTGCACTGTAGAAGGATTGAAGATTCTTCGGATTATGTATTTGAGTTCGAGTTTTATGATCCATATTTTACTGGTAATACTCCTGATGATGCAATGGAATTGAAGGGATCTTTTGTAGTTACCAGACCAGTTTTATGGGATTTCCATCAAGATTTATTATCACTTTAATAGATTTTGAATATAGTTACATGGAACTAATATAAAACAGTTTAAAAAGGATGTATATGCAACAAGAAAGAGTCAATATGATGATAAAAAAGATATAGATTGGCGTTGGGATGGTTATGATGATTGAAATTAAAGGAAAAGATGATGGTGTTCTCCAGCTCGAAGTTAATTATACGAGTGGTGGTGGTATAGAATATACTTTCTATTATAAAAATAATGATGTTTTTTTTATGTGTAAAGATGATTATTGTGATGATGGACTTTTCTCGGAGTTTAAATGGGATTTACAAGAATTACTAAAAAAGAAACCGATTTCCAGTGTTAAAGAAAAACTATATCAAGAACCTGATTCTTGGTTAACAATACAATTAAAGAAAATATTCCCTTCTTGGTCTGCGAAAACATCCAAACCATTAATAAAAGACATGGAGTATAATAGTTGTTCATTTTGCTTTATATACCCTGACGCTTCTTTAGAATGTAAACAGATTAAGGATTCTTTAGACTACATAATCGAATTTAAGTTTGTTGATCCAAATATTGTTCAAGATATAGATGAGGATATGTTGATTTTAAAAGGATCTTTTGTAGTTACCAGACCAGCTTTATGGGATTTCCATCAAGATTTATTATCACTTTAATAGATTATAAATATGGAAAATGGAATAAATAATGATAGAAATTAAAGGTGAACGTGAATTAATTCAGATCAATGTTACTCAATCGAATACTGATAAAAAACAATGGCAGTCTGGGGACAATGTAAACTGCAATATCTATTTTCAAAAACTCGAATGTAAGTTTGCATCAAAAGATATTGTCATAAGTTATGACGCATTAGAAAATTTCAATCGTGGATTAAAGCAACTTATCAATCATGATGAGGGGGATTGTTTTCTAAATGATGAAAATCGATTGATTGCGTTGAAATATGTAATAGATAGAGACCCATTTAGATCCGTCATTGTTACAAAAGGCAATATCTATAAATTAGAATTTAGTTTTCTTTATCATGAGGACAGTGATATTTCCCTTAGTGGGTATTTGTATTCTAATAAAGAGCAGTTACAACAAACAATCCAAGAAATAGAATATTTATTGTAAATTTTGGTCTTGTCGCAAATTTAGGTTATGTATTTTAGTATGATATAGAAGTTGTTTGAATATTTATATATTGGAACGATTTATGTCTATTGGTATCTATAGCAAGCTTATATTAAGATCTAAGGATGATTTTAAAGGTCGTCATTTTAATGGATTGATGAAACCTATATCAAAGTAAAAGGCCAGTGGAAGTATCTATATAAAGCCATTGATAAGAATGGAACTGCTATTGATTTCTTATTAACAGCTAAAAGAAATATCAAAGCAGCACAACGTTTCTTTAGAAAGGCGTTTAAAAAAGATGGTCTATTCGCTCCAACCCATATTGGAACAGATAAAGCATTACCGTTTCCAAAAACCATACAGACCATGAAGAATGAGCATATCCTTCCCAATCACTGCGTTCATGAAACCAAGAAATCTTTACAACAGGGAATAGAAAATGATCATTTTAGAGTAAAGAGAATGATCCCAAAGAATGGCTGTTTTCAATCTTTTCATACAGCAAGAAAAACACTCAAAGGATATGAGGCCATTCTCTGGATTAAAAAAGGACTGGGTTTTAAAGGAAAATGGACAATCAACGAACAAGTAAAGCTCATTAAAAATTTATTCGGTTTAAATAATAATATATTCGTCTAAATTAGCTCGCTTTATGGATATTACATATCAATTCACTATTTGCAACAAGACCAAATACTGGTATTTTTGATGGCGGACCCGACGAGATTCGAACTCACGACCTTCGCCTTCGGAGGGCGACGCTCTATCCAGCTGAGCTACGGGTCCTAATAGATTTTTATTAGGTGTTTCTTTCTTTTAGAAAAAATATAAGAATCATGCAAGTTGTTTATTGAACTTGTTTAATTGATGGTAAATTCCATTTAAATTTCAAAGAGAGCAATCGAATAGAACTGCAAATTAGAATGGCCAACCATGGCGCTAATGCGGGGTTAATGATATTGTTTTCACCCAATAATTGAATAACAGCACCAACAATAGCGGCAGAGGCATAGATTTCTTTGGTCAACACAGAGGGAATGGTTGTTGTTAATGTATCTCTGAGGATTCCTCCGCCTACAGCGGTTACAATACCTAGTAGAATTGCTAGCTCACTATTGCCAGTAAAGAAATAGGTTTTATGTGCACCAAAAGACGCAAAAAAACCCAAACCTATGGCATCAAAAAACAAGGTAGGATGATTAAGTCTCAATAGTAATTTTTGAAAGAAACCACATAGAAAAACCGATAAAATTACAATGATGAGATATTCTAGATTAATTAATCCAGCAGGGGGAAAGGAGCCAATGCAAATATCACGGATCACCCCCCCCCCACAGGCAGTAATAAAAGAGATAACAAAAACGCCAAAAATATCTAAATTACGGTTAATAGCAGCCAAAGCACCACTGATTGCAAAGGCAAGCGTGCCAATCAAATCAACATAATGAAAAAAATCATAATTCATATCGGTTTAAAACTTTATGTATTAATATAGATCAGAGCTTTCCAACTCTTGTAATGTTGGCATTCCCCCTTGAGCTCCAGCACGTGTGACAGATAAGGCAGAAGCTTGCAATGATTTTCTTAAGGCGATTTCCAATCCTAGATGTATAAAACAACAAAAAGCACCACAAAATGTATCTCCAGCCCCAGTACTATCAACAACTGGAACAGAGTAAGCTGGTAAATGGTGTAATTGTTGATGGTTATTTTTGTATAATACGCCTTTGCTACCCCATGTCATGATAATTGGTGTTGTAGAATTGAGAATAATATTTTCTGGGGTATCAGATGGATTGCTTCCTAGGGCAATGATTTCATGTTCATTGGGAAGGAGATAACTGACTTTTTCTGTGACTTCTTTGGGTAAAGGGCGCATAGGGGCGGGGTTAAGAACAATAATTTTATTGTATTGATGCGCAATTTCAATGGTTTTGATTTGTGTATCTAAAGGGATCTCTTGTTGTAACAAAATAATATCATTTTTTTTGATTAAATCTGTAGCAGCAATAATATCATTAGGAGTGATCGTATTATTGGCACCATCAGTGACAATAATATGGTTTTCGTTTTGTGATCGTGTAATAAGCGCGGTTGCAGAGGGTTTGTTTGTTCGAATAAGAATATGATCTGTATTAATATGGTTTGCTTTTAGGTTTTGGAATAACATATCTCCAAAATTATCTTTACCTAATGCTCCCAACATAGTCACGTTGGCTCCAAGTTTGGCAGCGGCAACTGCTTGGTTATTTCCTTTCCCTCCACAACTGACATGTAAAGGTCCACCTAGTAATGTTTCACCAGGTTGTGGGAAACGATCTACATCGGTTTCTAAGTCTGCATTTAAACTGCCAATAACCAAGATATAATTCATAATAAAGATTCTTTGCAATGAAAGTGGGATATAATTATGCGTTGGTCTGATGATACTATAAAATAGGTTGCGTTTTAACTTTCTTTTTAAAGAAGCATCATTTTATAAATCTCTTCATAATAGGATAATTATAATTTTTGGGCGATTTATTAAGTGGTGCAATAAATCAAATATATTTTACTTAAATTATTCAAAGAGTTCATTATACTGAAAAAAAGTATAACGATTTTGTTTGATATTCTTTTCTTTTGAAGTATATTGATAATTAGGATTATATTTGTACTATTTATTGAGTGCGATATAATTTAGAAAAACAACTTTTAAGGAGTTATAGTTCGTAATGGCTTACAAAACGGTTAATCCTTTTAATAATAAAGAAGTAAAATCATTTACCTCATTAACAGAACAAGAAGTTACTGCAAAAATTGATCAAGCAGATGCTTGTTATAAAGAATGGCGTAAAACAGATTTTGCTACACGCCGTGCAGTGATGAAAAAAGCTGCAACAATTATGCGTGAAAATAAAGCAAAATTTGCAGCTCTTGTGACTTTGGAAATGGGTAAATTAATTTCTGATGCAGAAGGTGAAGTCGATTTAACAGCTGATATTTTTGATTATTATGCTGATAACGCAGAAGAATTCCTTGCTCCTGAAATTTTAAAACCAAAAGATGGTCGCAAAGCGTATGTTGAACATGATTCCATCGGAATCATTTTGTGCGTTGAGCCTTGGAACTTTCCATATTACCAATTAGTACGTGTTGCAGCAACCAACCTGATGGCTGGTAATGTTGTTATGGTAAAACATGCGTCTATCGTTCCGCAATGTGCTGAAGCATTTGAAAAATTAATGTTGGATGCTGGCGCACCAAAAGGTGCTTATACGAATTTATTTGTAGATTCAAAGCATATTGCTGCAATTATTCACGATCGCCGTATTCGTGGTGTGGCTGTTACAGGCAGTGAAAAAGCTGGCGCTTCTGTTGCTGGTGAAGCGGGTAAAGCATTGAAAAAATCTACTATGGAATTAGGTGGCAGTGATGCTTTCATCGTTCTAGAAGATGCAGATTTAGACAAAGCTTGTGAATGGGGTCTATGGGGGCGTATGAACAACACAGGGCAATGCTGTGTTGCTGCTAAACGTTTCATTGTTGTTGAATCTGTTGCTGATAAATTATTAAAACAAATGACAGAATGTTTTTCTAAGTTAAAAGTAGGGGATCCAATGGATCGCAGCACAACATTAGGACCGTTGTCTTCTGAAGCTGCTGCACAAGAAATTGCTGAATTAACTGAAACAGCGATTAAACATGGTGCAAAAGCTGTTATTGGTGGTAAACGCCCAGATATGCCAGGCGCATTTATGGAAGCAACCATTTTAACAAATATTACCAAAGAAAACCCTGTATTTTATAAAGAATTCTTTGGTCCAGTAGCAATGTTCTTTACTGTTCCTGATGAAAAAGCTGCGATTGAGCTTGCAAATGATTCAGACTTCGGTCTAGGCGGCACTGTGTTCTCTAAAGATATTGAACGTGCGAAAAAAGTTGCTAGCCAAATTGATACAGGAATGGTGTTTATTAACCGTCCAACATGGACAAGTCCTGACTTGCCATTTGGTGGCGTAAAGCATTCTGGTTATGGTCGTGAACTTTCTAAAGAAGGTATCTTAGAATTCGTAAATCGTAAATTGATTTATATTGAAAACTAAGCAGGTGACTTTAATTATACTCTTGTGTAATTAAAACGCTGGCGATAATTTAAAAGAAGGATTTGCCAAGTTGGCAAGTCCTTCTTTTTTTAATAGAAAATGGTTTTGACATTATGGTTTCTTTTCTTGAAAAACGACATCGCAGTTTGCGCAATGGAATTCATTTTGGTCAGGATCGTTGTCTTGAAATTGGAGCTTTGGTTGATCCTGTATTACGTCGTCAAGATGGCAATGTATTTTATGCGGATCATTTATCCACAGATAATTTAAAAAAACAGTTTTCTTGGGATCCAGATTTTAAATTTGATCAATTAGTAGACGTTGATTTTGTTTGGGATAATCATCAACCTTTCAAAGAATGTGTGAATGGTTCTTTTGATTATGTTGTGGCATCTCATGTGGGTGAACACGTGCCTAATTTGATCGGATGGATCGATCAAATCAGTCAAGTTTTAACGCCTAATGGGCAATTACGTTTGGCTTTGCCAGACGGTCGTTATTCATTCGATATGAAAAGACAAACAAGCAAACTTTCAGATTTGCTGGCAGCATGGATGAAAAAATCCTATTGCCCAGAAACGCATTTGGTGTTGGATTTTGCTTTAAATAAAGTCGATGATCAGTTGGTTGAAGAAATGCATCATCGTTATGTCCAAGATTTTGATGCTTCTGATTTGCCCAGTCAGTTTCCTTTTCATGAGGTATTACAATGGGGCGAAAGAACATTAGACCCAACACATTATGAAGATGTTCATTGTTGGGTATTCTCTTTAAATTTATTTGCTAAATTTATGATTGTTTTAACTGAGCATGATATTTTAAAGGTGGCTTGTGCAGGATGGCATGAAATTGATCCGCCACATAGCTATGAATTTATGGTTTTCATGACTCCAGAAATGGACAAAGAGAAAAGAGTAACGAGTTGGAAAAAGGCATATTCCCAGACTAAAACAAATTTAGTATTCTCTTATTCACAAGATTTAGAAGCCATCACTCAATTACAACAGGAAAATATTCAACTTCGAGAAGAGTTGCGCTCTATGTATGCATCGTCATCATGGCGCATAACGGCTCTGTTACGCGCCATAGTTAAATGGTTAAGGAAGTAGTTATTTTTTTTGTGGTCGACCAATCGAATAATATTCAATTCCTTCGTTGGTCATTACTCTTGGATCATAGATGTTGCGTAAATCGATAATTAATGTTTTTTTCATCCATTTCTTTAAATTTATGGGGGATAAAGAACGAAACTCATTCCATTCGGTTAAAATAACCAAAGCATCTGCATCCGTCGCAGCTTCTTCAATACTATTATAATATTGGACATTATTGGGAAGTAAAGGCTGTGCTTTTTCATTACCAATTGGATCGAATGCTTTGATAATCGCACCTTCGTCGACAAGGCGATGGATAATGGGTAAAGAGGCAGATTCACGCATATCATCGGTATTTGGTTTAAACGTTAATCCTAAAATAGCAATGGTTTTATTATTGATATTGCCACCGCATAATTGAATAATACGTCCGCTCATATTTGCTTTTCTAGCATCATTTGCTTGGGCAGCCGTTTCAATCATACGTGTGGGAGTGCCTGCTTCTTGGGCAATGCGAATAAGGGCTAATGTATCTTTTGGAAAACAAGATCCACCAAATCCAGGTCCTGGTTGTAAAAAATATTTACCAATGCGAGGATCTAGCCCCATTGCCTTGGTAATATCTTCAATATTTCCACCGACTTGCTCACATAAATCAGCCAGCTCATTAACGTAAGAGAGCTTCATTGCAAGAAAACAGTTTGATGCATATTTTGCAAGTTCAGCGCTTTCTAAATTTGTAAATAAAATAGGTGTTTCACGTTGGAACAGGGGTTGATACATTCTGGTCATGACACCTTGTGCGCGTTTGCCATGATCAGCTTTATCTTTTTCAATACCGATGATAACACGATCAGGATTCATGCAATCTTTGATCGCATCACCTTCTCTTAGAAATTCGGGATTAGAGGCGACATCAAATTCCAAATCAGGATTTTTTTGTCTGATAATTTGCGCAATACGACGACTTGTCCCAACGGGAACCGTAGATTTCGTAACAATGACAGCATATTGTTTTAAATGCGTTGCAATTTGTAATGCGGCTTGATGGACATAGGTCATATCTGCGTGACCGTCGCCATTGCGCGGGGGCGTTCCAACAGCGATAAAAATGGCTTCACATTCAGGAATAGCCTCTTCTATTTTATCAAAAAATTGCAAGCGATTGGCTTTGATATTGTTCTTTGCCAATATATCCAAACCAGGTTCGTATATTGGAATTTCTCCTTGCTTTAAAACGTTTAAACGAACAGGATTTGTTTCAACAACATTCACATGTAATCCAAATTCAGCAAAGCATGTTGCTGAAACCAAACCAACATATCCTCCACCAATCATTGCTATACGCACAGTTATTCTCCTGGTATGGTTTAACGATAAAGATAAATAGATATTAAAATATATCTGTATTTTTTCTAGCGTAAAGAAAAATATTAGGAATAGAATATGTTCGATGAAAATAGTTTATAAAACTTGATCTTTTGGAAAAATATCTACTATTTTGGGGTAAGAAAGAATAGTTTTTGTATTTGTAATCTTGTGATAATATTGATTTCATGACAGTTTATGAATGTAAATTATCATATTGTTATTGATATGAAATTGTGAAATATAGGACAGTCAACGCAGTGGTACTATTGAGTGAAAAGAATAATTATCGTAAAGGTTGTGTAGTGTGATACGACAATTAAGTAAGCCTTTGATGTGGGTTGCTTTATTAGGGCGCATGGTTTTAAGCGGCATCCAAGAAGCGGGTACTTTGGCGTTATTTGCGTTACAAGGTATTATCAATATTTTTTCCCCTCCATTTTATTGGCGCATTTTTGTCGGCAGCATGATTAATATTGGGTATTTATCTTTACCTGTCGTGGCATTGACCGCACTTTTTTCAGGAGGGGTTATTGCGTTACAATCTTATACTGGTATGGCGCAATATCATGTGGATAGTGCGATTGCCGGTATTGTTGTTTTGGCAGTGACTCGTGAGCTGGGACCGGTTTTGGCTGGATTGATGGTGGCTGGACGGGTTGGTGCTGCAATGGCTGCTGAAATTGGCACGATGCAAGTGACGAATCAGATCGATGCTTTGCGAACTTTATCTACAAACCCGATTAAATATTTAGTCGCACCTCGTTTATTAGCAGCAACCATTGCGTTACCTTTTTTGGTGATTATAGCGGATATTTTAGGTGTTTTGGGTGGGTTTACGGTTTCGATTATGAAACTAGGATTTACGCCACAAGGGTATATTATGGCAACGTTTAACACTGTTAAACCAATGGATATTACGATTGGATTGGTTAAAGCAGGTGTGTTTGGCTTTTTAATCGCGTTAATGGGGTGCTATCATGGATATCGCAGTAAAGGTGGCGCACAAGGTGTGGGAGCCTCCACAACCGCTGCTGTAGTCGCGGCATCGATTTTACTCTTGGTTTTTGATTATTTATTGACGGATATTTTCTTTTCAAAATGACCCAAACTGTTCCCAAAATACGCATTCGTAATTTATCTAAATCCTTTGGCAGCAATCATGTATTGCGTGATGTTAGTATGGATGTCGAAGCAGGCACATCTTTTGTCATTATTGGTGGGTCTGGAAGTGGAAAGTCTGTTTTATTGCGTTGTATTTTGGGATTAATGGTTCCAGATAGTGGCATTATTGAAATCGACGGACAAAATATTTTTGATTTATCCTCTGCCCAGCGTAACGAGACATTGCAACAAATGGGGATGTTGTTTCAAAATGCTGCATTATTTGATAGTTTACCAATTTGGCAGAATGTAGCATTTGCTTTGTTATGTGGCCATCGCAAGAATAAACCCAAAGTCAGTCGTCACGAAGCGTATGAAACCGCTTGTAAAATGTTAGAATTGGTCGGGTTAGACCCCGATATCGTTGCATATTTATATCCCGATGAGTTGTCAGGCGGGATGCAAAAACGTGTCGGTTTAGCCAGAGCGATTGCTTCAAAACCAGAAATTATTTTCTTTGACGAACCGACAACAGGACTAGACCCTATTATGGGGGCTGTCATTGATGAGTTGATTAAAAGTTGTGTGGATCAATTAGGATCCACAGCAGTTGCAATCACACATGATATGGCTTCTGCACAACGTATCGGGGATCATGCGGCGATGTTATATAAAGGTGAGTTAATTTGGCAAGGAAGAGCCAAAGATTTGCTAATGACTGACAATCCTTATGTGCATCAGTTTACTCACGGTTTGCGTCAAGGCCCGATTAAAGTTGAAACAAAAGTAAAATAGAGGCTTGGGGTGGCAAAAAAGCCAGTTAAACAATTTGTTTGTCAAAGTTGTGGTTCGGTTTATCCCAAATGGACAGGAAAATGCGAAGCGTGTGGTGAATGGAATACGATCGAAGAAGAGCAAGTTCAAGCCACACCTTTATCCGTTGTTGAGCATCGACGTGGGCAAAAGATTGTTTTTACAGGATTAGATGGGGATAGTGCACCACCTCTTCGTCAAGAAGTTGGTATTGCAGAGCTAGATCGTGTTCTGGGCGGTGGATTAGTTCAAGCATCAGTGAGTTTGGTTGGTGGCGATCCTGGGATTGGTAAATCGACTTTGTTATTGCAAGCAGCTTGCGCACTATCCAAACAAGGTCGGCGTGTTCTTTATATTTCTGGTGAAGAATCCATTAATCAAATCAGAATGCGGGCTAATCGCTTGGGGTTAGAAGGCAGCGAGCAGCGCAAAAATATAGAACTGGCAGCATGTATCAATGTGTCAGATATTTTGGCAACGTTAGAGACGGAGCAAAATATTACCTTGGTTATTATTGATTCTATTCAAACGATGTGGTTGGATAGTATCAATGGTGCGCCAGGAACCGTTAGTCAAGTCAGAGCCTCTGCTTTTGAACTTATTCGTTTGGCTAAGAAAAAAGAATTTTCTTTAATTTTTGTTGGTCACGTGACCAAAGAAGGCTCTTTGGCTGGTCCAAGGGTCTTAGAACATATGGTCGATGCGGTTTTGTATTTCGAAGGGGATCGAGGGCATCAGTTCCGTATCTTGAGAGCAGCTAAAAATCGCTTTGGGGCTACGGATGAGATCGGTGTTTTTTCGATGACAAGCGAGGGTTTAGCTGAAGTTTCAAACCCATCAGCGTTATTTCTGGCTGAACGTCATGGTAATATTGCAGGATCAGCCGTTTTTGCAGGCTTGGAAGGTACCCGCCCTGTTTTATTAGAGGTTCAAGTATTACTTGCCCCTAAAGCTGGTGATTCCGCACCAAGACGCACGGTTATCGGTTGGGATGGTGCACGTTTAAATATGTTGTTGGCCATTTTAGAAACACGATGCTCTTTGCGGTTTAATAGTGTGGACGTGTATTTAAATATGGCTGGCGGACTAAGAATTACCGAACCAGCAGCTGACTTAGCTGTAGCTGCAGCATTGGCCTCAGCACTTACACGACAACCGACTTCTCCAGGTTCTGTCTTTTTCGGTGAGATTGGATTATCTGGCGAAGTTCGCCAAGTTCCTCAAGCAGATTTAAGAGTCAAAGAGGCTCATAAATTAGGGTTTGATGAGGTTGTTTTACCAAAGCGGGTTGCAAAAGGGAATACAAAATTATCTGAGCCAAAAGGTTTGCGTTTGGTTGAGATTGGACATATTACAGATTTGATTTCTCAATTCACGATGGGTGAGTAGTATTTAAATAGCTGACGAGTTAAGGAAGAAAGTATAATGAAATTAACTAAATATGTCTTGCTTGCAAGTTTGAGTTTTGTGTGTTTGGCTCCAAAATCTTTTGCTGCTGATACAAAGGAAGTAAATGTTTCCGAATTAACATATCAAGCGAATCAAGGTAATACGAAAGCACAAACTGCGCTTGGAGAGTTATATAAACAAGGTAAAGAGGTTCCTAAAGATTATGCCAAATATATAGAATGGTATACCAAAGCTAATGCAAAAAATGGGAGCAATATTAATATTCAACTTAGCAAAATGTATTTTGAAGGTAAAAACCTTCCTCAAGACTATATTGACGCTGCGAATAAAGGGGATGTAAAAATTCAGCTTCTTCTTGGGATGTTATATTCTAAAGGTGATGGTGTTCCTAAAGATTACAAACAAGTAGTCAAATGGTATACGAAAGCTGCAGAGCAAGGAAATGTTGATGCTCAGCTGTTATTAGGTATTATATATGAAGATGGTGAAGGAGTGCCACAGGATTATGCAAAAGCGTTAGAGTGGTATAAAAAGGCTGCTGACCAAACGAATGTCGATGCTCAAATATTACTAGGTAGTATGTATAGATATGGAAAAGGTGTGCCTAAAAATTCTGAAAAAGCATTAGAGTGGTATAAAAAGGTTGTTGAGCAGGGATATCAAGAGATCCAGCATATGATTGAGGTTATGCCAAAGGAATAAAGTAATATTGTAATTAAATGTAATATTTAACATAGAAGAAATATGGTCTTGTCGCAAATTTAATTATGTATTTTAGTATGATGTAGAAATGGAGTGAGTATTTATATTTTAGGAACGATTTATGTTTATTGGTATCTATAGCAAGTTTATATTAAGGTCTAAGGATGATTTTAAAGGTCGTCATTTTAATGGATTGATGATTATCCAAGTGGTAAACTGGTATTTACGCTATTGTCTTAGCTATCGAGATATTGAGAAATTATTCCTAAAACGTGGGATAAATACAGATCATAGCACGTTAAATCGTTGGGTATTACGCTATGCACCACTATTAGAAAAACGTTTGAGAAGCTATAGAAAACCTCATTGTGGTGAGGTGAGGATTGATGAAACCTATATCAAAGTAAAAGGTCAGTGGAAGTATCTATATAGAGCCATTGATAAGAATGGAACTGCTATTGATTTCTTATTAACAGCTAAAAGAAATATCAAAGCAGCACAACGTTTCTTTAGAAAGGCGTTTAAAAAAGATGGTCTATTCGCTCCAACCCATATTGGAACAGATAAAGCATTACCGTTTCCAAAAACCATACAGACCATGAAGAATGAGTATATCCTTCCCAATCACTGCGTTCATGAAACAAAAAAATCCTTACAACAGGGAATAGAAAATGATCATTTCAGGTTAAAGAGGGGTATACCAAGAAATGGCTGTTTTCAATCTTTTCATACAGCAAGAAAAACACTCAAAGGATATGAGGCCATTCTCTGGATTAAAAAAGGACTGGGTTTTAAAGGAAAATGGACAATCAACGAACAAATAAAGCTCATTCAAAGCATATTCGGTCTAAATAATAACATATTCGTCTAAATTAGCTCGCTTTATGGCTAATTACAGCCCCATTCAATATTTGCGACAAGACCCTCTATATAAACGATCATTGTTATCCTAGGATTTTAATGATTCTATTTTCCCTTAAACAATAACAATGCTGTTATATAAGGTTTTTTTATCGACCAGGTTTCAATATATAAAAGATTTACAACATAAAAATAATGTTATCTAACTGAATAGACTTACTTTTAAAAACCATAAGATAATTTAGGAGATATCAATGTCTGCTCAAACGGTTTACGACTTATTGATTATTGGTGGCGGAATTAACGGAACTGGAATAGCCAGAGACGCTGCAGGTAGGGGGTTGAAAGTATTGTTGGTTGAAAAGGATGATCTTGCACACCATACCTCCTCTGCCAGCACGAAACTAATTCACGGAGGTTTACGTTATTTAGAATATTATGAATTCAGATTGGTAAGAGAGGCATTACAAGAACGCGAACGTCTCTTAAAACTCGCCCCTCATATTATTCATCCGCTTAAATTTGTTCTCCCTCATCGCAATGCGGTTCGCCCAGCATGGATGATTCGTGCTGGTTTATTTTTATATGACCACCTTGCATGTCATCCAAAACTTCCCAATGCCCAACAAATTGGATTACAAAAATCTCCTTTCGGAAAACCATTGCGAAATGATATTAAAATAGGCTTTACCTATTCAGACTGTGCGGTTGATGACAGCCGATTGGTTATTTTGAATGCAAAAGGAGCACGCAACAAAGGGGCAGATATTCGCACACAAACAACTTTATTAACCGCAAAACGTAAAGAAGATGTTTGGGAAGCGGTTATTCAAAACAATAAAACCCAAGCACAATCAACAATTCAAGCAAAAGCAATGGTAAACGCAGCAGGTCCGTGGGTTGCAAAAATCTTAGAGAATTTGCAAGTTCAAAGTTCAATGAATGTCCGCTTGGTCAAAGGTAGCCATATTGTGGTGAAAAAACTCTTTGACGGTCCACAAGCCTATATTTTACAAAATGCAGACAAACGTATTGTGTTTGCCATTCCTTATCATGAGGAATTTACATTAATTGGCACGACTGATCTGTCATGGGATCAATCCCCAGATGCATTACCTAAAATTGACCATAATGAAACGCAATATCTATGTGATTCGATTAATAATTATTTTACCAAAAATATTACACCACAAGATGTCATATGGGATTATTCTGGGGTCAGACCTTTATATGATGATGCCGCAAGCAATGCCTCTGCAGTAACACGTGATTATCACTTGGATTTAAACCAGAATGTTGGAAAAACTCCGCTTCTCTCTATTTTTGGTGGAAAAATTACAACATATCGACGTTTGGCGGAACATAGTATGGAACAATTAGCACCTTTCTTCCAATATAGCCGTGGCGCGTGGACTGCATCAGAGGCACTGCCAGGGGGGTATATTACGAATGGTGACTTTAAATTATTTTACAATAATTTTCGCAAAAATGTTCCTTTCCTGGATGAAATGACATCAAAACGCATGGCACATGCCTATGGAACGGATATCTTTGAAGTTCTTAATAAAGCAACCAGCAAGGAAGAACTTGGGACTGACTTTGGTCATGGATTAAGCCAACGAGAAGTTGATTACTTGATTGAAAAAGAGTGGGCTATAACAATAGAAGACATCTTATGGAGAAGAACAAAATTAGGGTTATATTTCTCTCAAGATGAGATTCAAACTTTACAAAAATATTTAGCGGAACAACTCCAATAAATTTTTCTTATTTTAGAAAGTGTTTGCTTGATGTCTCCTATTACAAAATTTATTGGCGAGCTGATTTCAGAAGCTGTTGCCGTTGCGATTATTATATTTATCGGCTGTTCATCGGCAGCCATGCTGTTATTATATGATCCAAGCCCCTATCAAAATGCTTATTGGGGAGTCGCCATCGCATGGGGGTTGTCTGTTACCTTCGCCATTTATGCAACTGGGAGCGTCAGCGGAACTCATGCTAATCCAGCAGTAACTTTGGCACTCGCCTTATATCGAGGATTTTCGTGGAGAAAAGTTCCCGCCTATTGTATGGCGCAAATCTTTGGGGGTATTTGTGGGGCTGTTCTGGTATATTGTTTATATTCCCCAGTCATCGATCATTACAATACAACACACCATATAACTCGCCTTCTGGGCGGTAGTGCGGGTGTATTTGTTACTTCGCCAGGATTGGCAATCACCCCCATACATGCTTTTTATGACGAAATTTTGCTGACTGCATTTTTAGTATTCAGCATTTTTGCCATTACAGAAAGTTATAATACCGTTGCCCCTCAGGCCAATAGTGGTGCTTTTATGATTGGTCTTGTTGTTGCAGCCATTGGGGCTTCTGCGGGATACCTTGAAGGGTGGGCCATTAACCCTGCACGTGATTTGGGACCAAGAATTTTTATTTATCTTGCGGGCTGGGGACCTTCGGCTTTCCCAGGACTTCCCAATTATTGGTGGGTCCCTATTGGTGGTCCATTTATTGGGGGCATTCTTGGTGGTGGTGCATATCAATTACTTATCAGACCTTTTTTACCTCGCCCAATTGTATAAACATAAATATTTTAATAATGAAGTGGATATAGAAACCAATGTCTAAAGATCAATATATCATTGCCTTGGATCAAGGAACAACTTCTACACGCTGTATTATTTTTAATCAAAAAGGTAAGGATATTTCAACGAGCCGCAGAGAATTTGCACAATATTATCCTGAATTAGGCTGGGTAGAACATGATCCAGAAGATATTTGGAATGATGCCATTTATACCATTAAAACAGCGATTGCTGAGGCAAAATTAGAAGGTAACCTTGCTTCTATTGCAGCCATTGGAATTACCAATCAACGTGAAACGGTTGTTGTATGGGATAAAGCAACAGGAAAACCTATTTACAATGCAATTGTGTGGCAAGATCGGCGTACGTCTGCCTATTGTCACAAATTAAAAGCTGACGGTTTTGAAAAAACAATTCATGAAAAAACAGGATTGCTTCTTGACCCTTATTTTTCAGCAAGCAAATTGGTTTGGTTATTAGACCACGTTAAAGGAGCCAGAAATGCCGCAGAGCGCGGGGAACTGGCATTTGGTACCATTGACAGTTTCTTATTATGGCGCCTTACAGGTGGGAAAGTTCATGCAACCGATGCTACAAATGCCAGCCGCACATTATTGTTTAATATTCAAACACAATCTTGGGATCCTGAACTTTTAAAAATATTTAATATACCTGAAACCCTTTTACCCGAAGTAAAAGATAACAGCACTTTATTTGGTATAACAGCCCCCCATTTATTCGGGCATTCTATCCCCATTATGGGCATGGCTGGGGATCAACAGGCTGCATTAATCGGTCAGGCCTGTTTTGATGTTGGTATGACCAAAGCAACTTATGGAACAGGGTGTTTTATGTTACTCAATACGGGGGATAAAATGGTTATCTCTAAAAACCGTATGTTAACCACGACAGCCTATCGTTTAAACGGTAAAGCAACCTATGCCTTAGAAGGATCAATCTTTGTTGCTGGGGCTGCCATTAAATGGCTACGTGATGGTTTGGGTCTGATTACTCATGCCTCACAAACCCAAGATATGGCAACTCAAGTTGAGGATAATCACCAAGTCTATATGGTTCCAGCTTTTGTTGGTTTGGGCGCACCCCATTGGGCGCCTGATGCCCGTGCTATTATTTCAGGACTAACTTTTAATGCAACGGCTGCCCATATCGCCAGAGCAGCCCTTGAGTCCATTGCTTATCAAACTCATGACCTTGCCGAAGCCATGAAAAAAGACAGTGATAATGATGTTTTAACCTTACGTGTTGATGGCGGTATGTCCGCAAATGATTGGTTTTGCCAATTCCTATCAGACATCATGAATATTACCGTTGAAAGACCCTCTTATATCGAAACAACGGCTATGGGTGCAGCCTATTTAGCAGGCATGGGTTGTGGTCTTTGGAGTGATCTCTCTGCGATTCAACATCATTGGAAACAAGGCGCAAACTTTATCTCTCATATGAAAGAAGAAAAAAGAAAGGAAAAACTAAAGGGCTGGCAACATGCCTTAAAGCAAGCTTTGTTACAAGAAGAATAATTTACTGATTAACCTATACTGCCCTTATGGTTTGATAATGGCAGTATAGGTTATTAAAACGAAATCACAACAAAATATTTGCTATTATTCATTTCTTTATATGTATTATATATAAATACAGGAAGTAATAAAGCAGTAGAGAACAATAATATTATTTCTAAATATACCAGCAAATATTATGATATAGATATATATTATGGTGTATGGCAGGTGCTTTAAGCTGCAACAAAATCATTTATCAATGGTATTAATAAACTGTAGGAATTGATCGCGTTGTTTACAGTGATATGGAATATTACTGTAATGAACATACATAGGAAAACGAAGCTTACGCTGTATCATCGAGAGGGGTCTTGTCGCAAATATTGAATGGTGCTGTAATTAGCCATAAAGCTAGCTAATTTAGACGAATATATTATTATTTAGACCGAATATGCTTTGAATGAGCTTTATTTGTTCGTTGATTGTCCATTTTCCTTTAAAGCCCAGTCCTTTTTTAATCCAGAGAATGGCCTCACATCCGTTGAGTGTTTTCCTTGCTGTATGAAAAGACTGAAAGCAACCATTCTTTGGGATAATTCTCTTTACTCTGAAATGATCATTTTCTATTCCCTGTTGTAAAGATTTCTTTGTTTCATGAACGCAGTGATTGGGAAGGATATGCTCATTCTTCATGGTCTATATGGTTTTTGGAAACGGTAATGCTTTATCTGTTCCAATATGGGTTGGAGCGAATAGACCATCTTTTTTAAACGCCTTTCTAAAGAAACGTTGCGCTGCTTTGATATTTCTTTTAGCTGTTAACAAGAAATCAATAGCAGTTCCATTCTTATCAATGGCTCTATATAGATACTTCCACTGACCTTTTACCTTGATATAGGTTTCATCAATCCTCACCTCACCACAATGGGGCTTTCTATAGCTTCTCAAACGTTTTTCTAATAGAGGAGCATAGCGTAATATCCAACGATTTAACGTGCTATGATCAACGCTTACTCCACGCTCTAAAAACAATTCCTCAATATCTCGATAGCTAAGACAATAGCGTAAATATTAGTTTACCGCTTGGATAATCATCAATCCATTAAAATGACGACCTTTAAAATCATCCTTAGATCTTAATATAAGCTTGCTATAGATACCAATAGACATAAATCAATCCTAAATAAAATAATCACTCCATTTCTATACCATACTAAAATACATAATTAAATTTGCAACAAGACCTAAAACAGTGATTATTACAGGTGCTTCTCGTGGTATAGGCAAAGCAGCTGCGTTTGAATGCGCGAAACAAGGTGCAAATGTTGTTATTGGTCATAGTGGTCGACCCTGTAGGAATTGGTCGCGTTGTTTACTGTGATATGAAATATAACTGTAAACAACGCGACCAATTCCTACATCTTTTCATTATATTTAATGCTCCATTATTTTTATAATTGTAACTGCTTATATAATTCAGGATAGTTAATTTTGCCCGTTGCAAATAAAGGGATTTCCTTAGTAATTTTTAAATTTTTTGGAATCATAATTTTTGCGATCTCATGCTCTTTGCTGTATGATAATAGGTGATCTAAGGTTGCATCTTGTTGTGTAGTGATTAATAATAATTGCTCGCCCTTTTTATCATCTGTTAAGTTGATAACCGCATTGGTGGCTTCAGCCCATATTTTATTGGCAATCAGTTCTATACTTGTCATAGAAATCATTTCCCCACCAATTTTTGCAAAGCGTTTTACGCGACCAGTAATTGCTACAAACCCATTATTATCAACACAAACAATATCTCCAGTATCATACCATTCATTTTCCATGGGCTGAATGATACCAGGGGTTGTATTTGTCATATAACCTATCATAATATTACCGCCTTTTACCAATAGTTTTCCACCTTGGTTAATTCCTGAAACAGGAACAATTTGATGGTCAATCCCTGGTAGAAACTGACCAACAGTGCCATTACGGTGATTCATAGGCGTATTTAAAGCAATGACAGGGGAACTCTCTGTGGCGCCATAACCTTCAAAAATACGAACGCCGAATTTATCAGCATATAATTTATGCGTTTCCTCTTTGATCTTTTCCCCACCCGTAATGATATAACGCATCGCGTAAAAATCATAAGGATGTGCATATTTAGCCCAGCCATTCAGGAATGTATCCGTTCCAAAACAAATAGTTGCGTCGGTATCATAAATCACGGATGGAATATTTTTATAATGTAAGGGATTAGGATAATGAAAAGTCCTGACCCCAAAGAATAAAGGCAGTAACGTTGCTCCTGTTAATCCAAGAGAGTGAAAGATAGGCATTGCATTAAAGACGTGATCTGCACAGCTAAAATCAATCACCGAGGCGACTTGTTGGCAATTGGTTAAAATATTATGATGACTTAAAACAACAGCTTTTGGATGTCCTTCTGATCCAGAAGTTGATAAGATAACCGCCGGGGATTTGTGCGATACACGCATGCCAGGAAGGCGACTTGGGCATAGTAAGTCTATTTTTGCTTTGACTTTGTCGGTCAAACTAATATTTTCGATAATATCTTCTAAATAAAGAATTTGAATATTTTGTTTAAGTTTTACCTCTAAATCTTGCAAATTGGCTTTTTCGATAAAAAGATGGCTGGAAATAATGGTTTTAATCTTTGTTGTTTTACAAATATTAAGAATATTTTCAGCACCTGTGGATATATTAATTGGATGAGGAACACGAGCCACTGCTGACACCGCCATCAAAGACATAATTGCACCACAGGATGTAGGGAGCAATAAACCAACATGTTCCCCTAAATCTGTTTGCTTTTCAATTTTTCTGCCAAATAAAACAGCACCTAAACAGATGCGTTCATAGGTAAAAGGGTCTCTTTTAATATCTTCGATAATTTCTCTTGATTTGCCATAGGTATTCTTTGCATCAATTAACGCTTGGAAAATAGTTTTTTCTGTGTTTTTTGCAGCAAAGGAAGTAGCAATCATAATGCGTTCTAAAATTTTTCCAATATGATGCCTATTCTCTTGATGAGACATGGTTGGGTCAAGATACTCATGTATATCAATAGGGGGTTGCACTCTAATAGATATTCGAGGAAATAGACGTAGAGGTAATTTTCCTTTCATCCGTCCGAAATATCCGAATTGTAATCCATTTATGTAAATTGGCAATATTTTTGCATTAGCGTTATAAGCAACGAGACCTGCACCTTCATAGATTTTCATCAAATTTCCTGTTTTTGTCAGACGACCTTCAGGAAAAATAACCAGTTTTTGTTTTTCATCACGTACAGCATGAACCATATCTTTAATTGCATAAGGGGATTGTATATCGATTTGAAATGTTTTGACAAACGCAAGAAAAGGTCTAGCCCACCATTTTTGTGCAGTTTTTGTATAAATGGCAAATGCAGGTTGTTCAGGAAGGTAACAAGATAATAAACTAGCATCAGCAAAAGAGGTGTGATTGGAAACAATAACGACTTGATCCCCAGCTTTTGCAAAATTTTCCATTCCTTTAACGGTGACTTTATGAAAAATTTGAAAGTATAATTTAAAAATAAGTTGAAGAATTTTAGAGGTAAAAAAACGCATAATATATACTGCCACAAATAAATTAATGATAGAAAGAGAAATGAAGAGCGATGCAGAGGAAAGACCATAAGCACTGGCTCTAGCCCAAATAAAAGAACCAATGACCATCATGATGGCATTGATAATGTTATTGCCTGCAATAATTCGGGCTTTGCTGGTTTTAGGGGATTTTTCCTGGATAATTGCATAAAGTGGTACTGAATAAATTCCACAACAGATTGCCATCAAAGTTAAATCAATAAGTAAGCGTAATCCTGTAAAAGAGGTGATAAAATCGAATAAAGAATCCGTTGTATGAACAGAAAAAATAGTTAATCCAAAATCCGTACAAAAGACCGAAATCCCAAGAGCAGCTATCGGAACAAAACGAGCTGAGATTATGCCTTTCAGTAATCGAGAACATAAAATTGAACCACTAGCAATCCCCAAAGAAAAGCAAGTAATAAATAAATTGGTTAAATAATGACCATTATGATGGATAATTTGAGAAGAGATATCAAAGATACCTGCACCTACAACAGAACCGATGGTCCAAAACCAAGAAATACCAAGGATACATAACCAAATATTTCTATTTTGACGAGAGAGTATAATGGTCTTATAGGTTTCGTGAATAATATTGATATTTAACTTGATGTTTTTATCAGCAGGTTCAGTTTTTTTAATTTTGAAAACAGAAATTAGACTGAGAATAGAAAAAGCAAAGGCTGATCCACAAACCCAATATAATCCACTAGGGAAAAGGATTACTGAGGCGCCAATTAACATACCGATTAATACAGAAATAAAAGTAGAGGTTTCAATAAGACTATTACCAAAAAGGATTTTCTTTTTTTCTACAATTTCAGGAATAATACTATATTTTAAAGGGCAGTAAAAAGCCTCTGCGGTTCCTAATAAAAATAAACATCCAAGTAAAAGAGGGATATCTTGATAGATAAACCCCATAAATGATACTGGAATTAAAATAATTTGGATGATTTTTATAGCAATCATAACGCGTTGTTTTGAAAATTTATCGGCGATCTGACCCGCAGTTGCAGAAAAACACGCATAAGGCAGAATAAATAAGCCACCAGCAATGGCTGCAATTCCTGTGTTTTGATATCCCATAACGAATAATGCCATGACGAGCATTGCATTTTTAATCATGTTTTCATTAAGCACGCCACAAGATTGTGCCAGACATAAAAACCATAAAGAGCGTTTGGATGAATTGGATGCTGTTGGCATTGGTTTTTGCCTTGTAACTCTATATTTATTTATTCGGTTGGTTCAGATTGATATTCGGCTTGATCTCGTAAAGTCTTTGATAAAGAGATAGAGGACTGAACCAAAAATAGGCTTGCAAGCCCAAGATAAGCTCTGAGCCAGTTATCCATAGGCATATAGATCACAGCAAAACTCATAGCGACGATAGAGATAATGAAGCTGACCCATGTAAATAGGACCCAGCTGTTGGTTGTTGTATTTGATTGTTTAGACATTTTTCGATTCCTTGTTTATATTTTGAACAATGTTCATTAAACACGAGTTGTAGTAAAATGCAACAACTTTTTGAACATTGTTCAAAACTATTTAGTTCTTTTAATTTTTAATGTTACAGTGCATAAAGAAATGAGTGAAAAGGAGGAAAGCAAATGGGCCGCAAAGGTAAAGATCCAGACGAATTACGCAACAAGATTATAGATGTTGCCTATACAATTATTGTTACTGAAGGTTTGCGTAAATGTACAGTGCGGGCCGTTACTAAAAAAGCGGGATGTGCGTTGGGTTCATTGGGATATTTATTTACAGGGCTCGAAGATGTTATTCTTGCGGTAAATACGCGAACATTAATTGAAATGGATCAATATATGTTCGAGAAAGCGCAAGCAGAAAAAGAAGATCAAGTTGTAGATCGATTAACGGCTTTGGCTTTGGCGTATTTTACCTATGCAAAAGATTATTTTAATCAATGGGAAGCACTCTTTGCATTACGTTTTTCTCAAAGTGAGCTGCCGTCTGAATATTTGCAGGTGCGCAGTCAATTGATTTTAAAAATTACCACTTTGTTTTCTGAAGATATGACCGATCAAAAGCAAAATATCATGTTGGCCAGAACAATGTATGAAGCGGTGCATGGTATTGTGGTGTTGGGACTAGATCGCAGATTAGGTGGAACCTCTCAAGACGTTGAAAATAGAATTCGCTTATTGGTTTCCGCCATTATTAAAAATTAAAAAACACAATTATTGATTTGCTTTGATTTTGTTTTTAAAGGTTTCCAAAGCGGTTTGTGCGGCTTTAAATTCCGCTTGTTTTTCCTCTAATTTTTTCTGTCTTTTAGCAATTATTTGAGCGTTGCCGTCTTGCTGAGCTTGTTTTAACTCATCTGTTGCTTCGAAGACATCTTCTTGTTCGTCATCAACTTTTCCTTGGTATTTTTCTTGAAGGTAACTATCCTTACATTTTATGTTGATTCTGTTGAGTTTTCTTTCGAGTTTGTTGATTTTGATCTGGTTATTTGATTGTTTGGCATAAGAGAGCTTGGTTTGAATTTCAGCTACTTTTTCTTTGCATGTTTTAAAATCGTAATGGTCATTTGCAAATGCAGGCACAGAGAAAAGAAATATTGTTGAAAAACAACCGAATTTAATGATTGGTTTAATCATATCTTTTATTCTCCTTGTATTTATTTTTAAAAATGTAAGCACTGAATATGGCGTATTGATGACATTAATGATTTACAAACTCTCGATTAAATTTTGAATAGCTTGTGCCAATTTTATATGTTGATCTTGGTCATAATGGATACCATCAATATGGCTAACTGTGACGACAGAACCGATATCTAAAAAAGTAAGATTATGTTTTGAAGCAACTTTTCGATAATAATGGCTTAGCAATTTTGATTTTTCCTCGCCACCAGCAAAGATATCTCCTAAATTGCCTTTTACTTCATTGATAGGAGGTGGACATAATAAAATAATTTGAGGGCATTTTTGCTGAGATCCTACATAACATGATTTTATTTCAGCAATTAATCGATCATTAGAATATGCAATATCGACGGCCATTACAGAAAAACGGGTTTTCAGATCATTCGTTCCCAACATTAAAACAACAATATCAATCGGATTATGGCTTTCTAAACAAGGACGTAAATATGTTAATCCATTCTTGTGTTTGCCATCAATAGGATCATTATGAACGGTGGTACGTCCTGATAATCCTTCTTCAATAATATGATATTGATTTAATTTTTTTTGTAATATTCCTGTCCATCGCTCATTTGGTGTAAAACGTTCACTTTCACCAAAACCAGACATGGGCTTAGTGCCGTGTGTATTGCTATCTCCGTAGAGTAAGATTGTTTTTTCTCTCATTAGAACCTCAATAAATAAAAAATGAAAATACCTTCTTATTGAGTCTATAGGATTTTCATATAAATACAGAATAGAAGGGTTGGCAAAAATTATTATATTTCGGAGGAATTGTTCTTGCTTGTAGTACAGCAAATTGGCTAGTAAAATGAATAAGAGTTCTGTTGTAAACCAACCCACTGAAATCAATTATAACCAAGATAGCGCTCAATCTTCGTTAAGGCTTAGTGAGTTAGCGATAGACAATACCACCGTCGGTAATAATCGATTGACCTGTAATATAATCTGCATCATCGCTACTTAAAAAAGCGACTAAGGCTGCGACGTCATCAGGTGTTTGCGCACGACCTAATGCGATTAAATCGATCATTTTTTGATAAGTTTCGCCTTTGGCTACTCCTGTGATTTCAGAAAAACGATTATCAATTTCAACCCACATATCGGTTCCAACAATTCCTGGGCAATAGGAATTGACGGTGATTCCAGCCGACGCATATTCCTTTGCGGCGGTTTGTGTTAATGCGCGGACCGCAAATTTAGTTGCTGAATAAATGCCAAGGATTGCCATCGCATCATGACCAGCAATAGAGGAGGCATTAATAATTTTCCCTTTTTGCTTACGTTCTTTGAATTTTTCAGAAGCAGCTTGAATTCCCCATAAAACACCATTTACATTGATTTTAAAAATGCGATCCATATCTGCAGGAGTAACTTCTGCTAAGGGTTGAATAGAAGCAATTCCGGCGTTATTAATCATTACATCAAAACCACCAAGTGTTTTTTCTGTATGAGCGACTGCAGCGAAAACAGCATCTCGATCACTGATGTCTGTAACACAAATGGTTGCTTTTCTTCCGAGTTGTTGGATTTCTTGGGCGACATTTTCTAATTGTTCTTTTTTAAGGTCTACAATCCCGATATTGGCACCTTCTTTGGCAAGACGCAAAGCAATTCCACGCCCAATTCCTTGTGCTGCACCTGTGACTAAAATGACCTTATTTTGAAGTTTCATCAAATTTCTCCCTGATATATAAACCTGATATATAAAATAGAATGAGTGATTCAACCAATGTCATGGTATATTCAATACAAGAACCCTCAACTATTTTTAACATTTCAAGGTCTTTTATCAAATAAAATAACGTTTACTGAGGGGAATACTTAAAACTAACACTTTATAATTGCTTAGATTAATATATTGGATTTAAGGTTGAAAATGCAGAATAAAAAGCTTCCAGATTATACACACCTCATTGGATGGATAGGAACATTTACAGCTTGTTGTATGTATTTTTTTTATATTCCACAGATTTTGGATAATTTACACGGGCATGTTGCCCAACCATGGCAGCCTGCGGCAGCGATGGTGAATTGTACAATTTGGGTATGGTACGGGGTTAAGGTCAAAGACTGGCCTGTTGCAGTAGCCAACGCACCAGGAATTCTATTTGGTTTTGTTGCTTTTGTGACTGCTTTATAATCGATAAAGGGTAATACAATATTATCCTTATTTTGTTATGATTTATGCAAAATCTCCTGACAGACCTTCTAGGTTTGTATGTTGATTTTTCATTTTTTCGAGAGATATGTTGCATTGCTCCATCAGCATCATGGTGATAATGTCCGTGAATAAAAATAAAGATTGTTCTAATAAAGTGGACATGGGTTGCACAGAGTGAATTTCTGAATTGATTCCAAAGATTTGTCCTGGTATATGAACGCATAGATCTGCATATTGACCATGTTCATTTTCGGGATGTGCTGTTAATAAAACAATTCTTGCACCAACCTTTTTAGCCAGTTGAATGACATTCAATTCTACATTTGTGACCGCACAATGCACAATTAAAAGGTCTCCGTTGCCAATACAAGGGGTTGTGGTGTCATAAACAACGTAACTATCAAAACCCATATGTTTTAGTCGCATTGCAAATCCACGTACGGATAATTGCATTCTGCCCATACCATAGAGTTGAATGGTCTTCGCTTGCTGAATTTCTTTGATAAGTTGTTGTACCTGTTCGGGATTAACAGCTGTCAAAGTTTTAAGATTTTCTTGAAGGACGGTGTGAACATGGTCTTTGTAAGTTTTCATTATTATTCTCCATAATATATCAATGATAAGGATAAGATCAATTTGTAGGGATTGTTCGCGTTGTTTACAGATTTTGTTTAAAATAACCACCTAAGACCTCATAGGGTGTTTTTTCTTGAATGCCTTTATGAGGTTTAACAATGTTATAATAATTAATGAATCGTTTCAACTTTAACTTTCGATCCTGAGCATTGACGAACAATTCACGCTCATGCCACATTTCCATGAGTGTGCGAATGACGCGCTCTGCTTTGCCATTGGTTTGAGGGCAAGCTGGCTTGGTGAACTTTTGGTTAATCCGATTGGTATAACAGGTTTTAACAGTTCCAATATGAGTTGGAGCGAATAGACCATCTTTTTTAAACGCCTTTCTAAAGAAACGTTGCGCTGCTTTGATATTTCTTTTAGCTGTTAACAAGAAATCAATAGCTGTGCCTTCTTTATCAGTGGCTCTATATAGATACTTCCACTGACCTTTTACCTTGATATAGGTTTCATCAATCCTCACCTCACCACAATGAGGTTTTATATAGCTTCTTAATCGCTTTTCTAATAGTGGTGCATAGCGTAATACCCAATGGTTTAACGTGCTATGATCAACGCTTACTCCACGCTCTAAAAACAATTCCTCAATGTCTCGATAGCTAAGACAATAGCGTAAATACCAGTTTACCGCTTGGATAATCATCAACCCACTAAAGTGGCGACCTTTAAAATCATCCCTAGATCTTAATATAAGCTTGCTATAGATATCAATAGACATAAATCAATCCTAAATATAAATACTCACTCCATTTTTATATCATACTAAAATACATAATTAAATTTGCGACAAGACCATAAATTATGTCATAAGGTTGAGAATATATTTGCAAAACTCAAGGATCGGAGACGTATCGCCACGAGATATGACCGATACGCTCATACCTTCCTCTCCGCAATATACATCCCTGCAGGTGTTCTCAATGAATGAGTCCTGACCTTAGGTCGTATACAGAGATGTAACGCATAAATAATGAGTTGTTGTAACGTTCGTCGCTATTTAGGTTACAGGTAAGTAAAAGCAACAAAATTATTGGATATTTTCAACAGATACTGGTAATCTATAAAGGTTTATATGAGGAATATAGTAATATCGTCATTTCTTAGATTGGAATATCTTTTAAATTTTGTATATGCAGTCCTCATCATCGGTTTTTTTAGGAGTATCTTAATTATGCTTAACGTCAAAAAAATTCTTGTGCCTCTCCAAGGAACACCTTTAACAGATGCAACATTAGCAACTGCTTATTTGTTATCTCAGAATTACGATGCGCATTTAGCTGTTTTACATATTCGTCCTGATAAAAAAGATGTGATTCCTTTGACAGGTGAAGGTCTGTCTGGAACGATGATCGAGGAAGTTATGAATATTGCAGAGCATGAGGGAATGAAACGATTAAAATTTGCCCGTCAAAGTTTCGATGCTTTTGTTGATGAGAATAATATCAAACTTGTGAATTGGGGTAATAACCAGGTCGCAGAAACAGGCAAGACAGCCAGTTTTACCGCTCTGACAGGCAGAGAAAACGACGTGGCAACCTATTGGTCTCGTTTATCAGATATTACAGTGGTCACCCACCCTAATTCTGGTGCGCATATTTCGTCTTCAGAAATGTTACACGCATTATTGTTTGAAAGTGGACGCCCAATTTTGATTGCGCCCAAAGAGAAACCAACCAGTATTGGCAAGCGCGTATGTATTGCATGGAATGGCAGTGCAGAATCCGCCGCAGCGTTACACGCAGCATTAAGATGGATGGGCACGACCGAACAAGTTGCGATTTTATATAGTGAGGATTTTGCAGATAGAGGTGGGAACATCCAAGATATTGTTGATTATTTAAAATTTAATGATCTCAATGTAGAGCTTTGTACAATCAAAGGCGACAGACATACTGGCGAAAGCATGATCGCTGCGTGTAAGGATTTTAATGCTGATCTATTATGTATGGGTGCTTATTCTCATCCCCGTTGGAAACAAATTATTCTGGGTGGTGTAACCAGCTATATGTTAGAGAATGCGAGTTTGCCAGTGCTTATGAACCGTTAGTTCTGTTTATACTATAAGGTATAATGATCGTATTTTTTAGTGAAAGGTTCTTTTGACCTTTCACTATATTTTTTTGTAGTATATGAATACTCATTAATTTATTTGTATATTATGCAGATAAGAGTATATAGTATTATTAACTAATTATCAAAATCTAATAAGGACATCATATTGTGACTTCTAAGGATCAAAATACACAGGAGGAAACTTTGTTTGTGCTGACAGCAAACCGTTTTGCTGATGGGCGCGTTGTGTGGCTTACAGCACAAGGTTATTGGAGTATCTTATTAGAGGAAGGTCAAATATTTTCTTCTAAAGTTGATGTGGAAACAGCTCAACAACAAGCACAAAAAGATGTTTTGTCACAGTATATCCTTGATCCTTATGCGGTTGAATTAAATTCCAATTTAATTCCTCAGACAACCCGAGAAAAAGTCAGGGCTTTTGGCCCCAGCACACATCCTGAATTTAATCCTAGATCTGTACAAGAACAATACTCAATGAATAATATTCCTCAAAATCCCAATCCTTCTTTGGCTGTTGGTCGGTATAATTATGATGCTATTGACCATCAATTTTTAAAAGAACGTATCAATCAATTTCGCTCTCAAATTGAACGTAGAATAAGTGGTGAATTATCCGAAGATGAATTCAAACCGTTACGTTTAATGAATGGGGTTTATTTGCAACTTCATTCTTATATGCTGCGTGTTGCAATTCCTTATGGAATTTTATCTTCGACAATGTTGCGGGGGTTGGCTTATGTTTCGCAATATTATGATCGTGGTTATGGACATTTTACAACCCGTCAAAATATTCAGTTCCATTGGATAAAATTGGAAGAAGTGCCAGATATTTTAACGCACCTAGCATCCGTGGAAATGCATGCGTTACAAACCAGTGGGAATTGTATTCGCAATATAACCAGTGATGAATTTGCAGGGCTAGCAGAGGATGAGATTCTTGATCCTCGTGTTTACGCAGAAATTATGCGTCAATGGTCAACGTTGCATCCTGAATTTACATTTTTACCTCGCAAGTTCAAAATAGCAATCAGTGGGTCACCTGTTGATCGTGTGGCAGCATGTTTTTATGATATTGGTATTTTAACACATTTAAATGATGAACAAAAACCCGTCTTTGAAGTTTGGGTTGGTGGAGGTTTGGGGCGTATTCCATACAAAGGAAAAGTCATTCGTGATGATTTGCCCCCTGAACATTTATTGGCTTATATAGAGGCAATTATCCGTGTTTATAATTTACATGGATCACGAAATAATCTGTATAAATCACGGATTAAAATCTTGGTCGAAAATCTTGGAATTGATGCGTATCGTGAGCAAGTTGAAAAAGAATTTGCAACGATGGATCTCGATCAATATCGTTTGTCTGATGAGCTTGTTGCTCAAATCCAAGCACAATTTGGTTGCCCAGATTTGGAAAATCATCCTGGAGCTTCTGAGGTTTTAGCAAAACATCGTCAGCAAGATAAAGAATTTGATCGTTGGGTAAAAAATAATACCCATCCTCATTTCCATGAGGATTATATCGCCGCAGTGGTTGCGCTTAAGGAAGTTGGGCAAACGCCTGGCGATGCGTCAACTGAACAAATGCGCGCACTGGCAGATTTGGCAGATGAATACGCTTTTGGTGAGGTTCGAGTAACACATTTACAAAATGTGGTATTGGGACATGTGCAAAAAGACAAACTATATGCGCTTTGGCAAGGGTTAAAAGAACATCGTTTGGCAACTGCTAACTTAGGATTGATTACAGATATTGTTTGTTGCCCGGGTATGGATTATTGTGCGCTTGCAAATGCACGCTCTATCCCAGTGGCTAAACAAATTGCAGCATTATTCGAAGATCCTGAATTACAAGAGAAAATTGGACCAGTAAATATTGGGGTTGACGGTTGTATTAACTCGTGTGCGCATCATCACATTATGAATATCGGTGTGTTGGGTGTTGATAAAAAAGGTGAAGAATTTTACCAAATTAAACTTGGTGGGTCTTCTTATAAAGAAGGCGCAGCGATTGGCTCAATCCTTGGTGCTGCGGTAAAGGCAGAGGACGTTGTCAAAGCGGTTGAAAAATTGATTTACTTCTATCTAGAACAGCGTCAAGAAAACGAACATTTTATTGATACCTATCGCCGTCTTGGCACCACACCATTTAAGGAGATTATTTATGCCACTGCTTAAAAATGGAGAAATCATGCCTGATTCTTGGACAGTGCTAGAGGGAGATATTCCTTCTCCTTTGCCTCAAGAATCAATCATTGTGCCGTTTACGTATTTGTCAGAAATTGATATCAATACAATTTCTCAACCTTTAGGGGTGATGTTTCCTTGTGATCAAGATATTGAAGCATTGAAACCTTATGTTGATCGGTTAGAGTTAATTGTTCTTCATTTTCCTACTTTTAAAGATGGTAGAGCATTTTCACAAGCACGTAAAATTCGTGAACAATTAAAATTTACAGGCGAGCTCAGAGCAACTGGTCATATTTTATCCGATCAATATCAGTTTTTAATTCGTGTAGGTTTTACAACTGTTTCTTTGCCAGACACAGCCAACATACAAAGCTGGCAAAAAGCAATGAATGATTTTAGCGAGGCTTATCAGCCGTCTGTTTTGGGTGAAAAGCGACTTTCTGGATTACGTTGGAAAGTTTAAGTATTTAAATGTAGGAATTGGTCGCGTTGTTTACAGTAATATTCCATATCACTGTAAACAACGCGACCAATTCCTACATTTAAGATATATTTAATTATAAAATAACATTAGTAAAATAATAGTTATTTCTAAATTTTCTGAATACAAGATACTCTTCCTTAGAGCATTCACCATTATAAAATAATCTTAACGAACATGTATTATTTTTGATGGGGCTGCTTATATCGAAAAAATTAACATGAAGAGTTATTGAGTGTCTCAGAATATTTCTCCTATTGAACTCGAAAAAAGATGTGCAATTATCGAAGCATGCCTTGAAATGAATCGTCTTGGAATTAATCAAGGAACGTCTGGAAATATCAGTGTTCGTCACGAAGATTATTTATTAATTACCCCCACCAGTGTCCCTTATAAACAGTTAAAGCCTGAAACTATTGTTCGTATGAAAATGGATGGTTCTGTCAAAGGGTCTTTGAAACCATCCAGCGAATGGCGCTTTCATTTAGACATTTTAAACGCACGACCAGAGGTCAATGCTGTTGTTCACGCGCATCCGACTTATTCAACCATTATCTCTATTATGGGAATGGATATACCAGCCATTCATTATATGATCGCCGTTGCAGGAGGCGACAATATTCGCTGTGCACCTTATGAAACTTTTGGCACAAAAGCCCTGTCTCATCAAGCGTTAAAAGCCTTAGAAGGGCGCAAAGCCTGTTTATTAGAACATCATGGCATTATCGCCGTTGGCGCAAATTTATCCAAAGCATTATGGTTGGCTGTAGAAGTAGAAACGCTTGCAAAGCAATTTCACGGGGTTCTGCAATTAGGAAAGCCCAGAGTTTTATCTCAAGATCAAATCGCTGCTATTGTTGATAAAATCAGCAATTATGGTCACGCGGATTAATTAAATAATCATCAATGAAAGGAATATAGAAATGACACGCTTTGATGTAAGCTCCATTGGGCTATGCGATGTTGATATATTAGGTCGACCTATTAAAGCTATTCCGCCAGAAGGCAAACTCGAACTTATCGATCAAATTCGCATGACGGTTGCTGGAACTGCAGGGGCAACAGCGATGGATTGCGGTATCTTGGGTGTTTCAGTACAAGGTGTTTTCACGGTTGGCAAAGACGATATGGGGGATTATATCCGTTCAAAACTAACTGGATTTGGGGTGGATTGTTCGCTTATCAAACAAACGGATAAAGCACAAACCTCTGCATCCATTTTACCCATTCCTGAAAGCGGTGGCAGACCCGCGTTACATGTGATGGGGGCATCGGCGATTTTTAATGTTGATGAATCTGAATATGACAAGGTTTTAGATGCCAAAATTATCCATGTAGGCGGAACAGGTCTTTTAAAATCATTTGATGGAGAGCCAACCGTTAAATTATTAAAAAAGGCAAAAGAGTTAGGTCGCATAACGACGTATGATCTTATCGGAGCCAGCGCAAAAACTTTTGCGCTAGTTGAGCCTTGTTTACCTTATATTGATTATTTTATTCCTAGTATCGAAGAGGCTGGCGAAATGTCTCATCTTACCGATCCTAAAGAAATCGCCCAGTTTTATAAAAAGCTAGGTGCTAAAAATATTGTCTTAACCATGGGCGGGGATGGTGTTTATGTATCCCCACAATCAGGAAAAGATTTTACACTTCCTGCCTATGATATCCAAGTTGTTGATACGACAGGTTGTGGTGATAGTTTTAGCGCAGGAATTATTGTTGGTTTGGTAAAAGGATGGGATTTACATCAATCTGCTCGTTTTGCCTCTGCTGTTGCAGCAAAAGTCGCAATGGGACTGGGATCAGATGGAAAATTGGTTTCTTTTGATGACACAATACATGCAATGAATACGTTCCCCACTAAATAACTATAGATTAACCATACAAATTCAGTATTATAAAAGAAGATCACTATTGCTTAAAAATATACTCTTCTTTTTTTATTACCTCATCCATCCTAGGTGTTGTTGAAAATGCTGATAAATCACTTTAATCTTATGAAGACATATTGTGGGATTACTGCCTTAATAGGAACATTGTTTCTTTTTCAAACGCACGCCTATGCCCAATCCAGCCCAACAGAAATAATCAAACAAATTTACTCCTTTTATCAACCAAGTCCAGACAGTGAATCAAATGATATCGGGTTTGATCGGACGGATTTTAAAAATAAGCAATTTTTTTCACCTGATTTTTTAAAAGTCATCAAAGAAGACGAAAAATTAACCTCTGCACAAGGGGACGGCAGCGTTATGGATTATGATTTTATCTGTAATTGCCAAGATACAATGGATGGTCTGATTGTAAGGAATATTGAAATTCTGCAAGAAACTGCACATACAGCACGGGTAAAAGTGTCTTTCGATTTTGTCATGAATGGCAGTGACACTTTTCAAAAGGATGATGTATTTACAACCGATCGACCTGGTCAACAACATACTTACTTTAATCTGATTAACTCAAATAATCGCTGGTTCATTGACGATGTTACTGATGAAAAAAATATTGGTATCAAAAAAACGTGGAAAGAGGAACTTCGCAAATACTATCATAGCTCTATTCAATAATATCTGAATTTACATAGTGTTATCAATATAATGACGAGCGAACAATAATCTTGATGCTTTCCCCTTTGGAATCTTATTTTATTGATCAAATACAGTTATTTTTAAATCAATAACCGTTAATTTTTAATCACATATTTTAATTAAGAAATAAATATCATTTATATTCATCATTATACTATTGCAAATAGGATTTATTTAATGAATAAATAGTAGTCCTGTATAAAAAAAGAATAAAGGTGAATTTTATGCCATTTTTACGTTTTATTTGCTTATTGCCTCTCAAAATTCTCCTTATTTTCTGGAAATTATTTTTCTTTATTCTTAGACCGATTATTGGTCAAATTCAGTTGAACTGGGCACCTCCCAAATGGTTATCTTCTTGCTGGCATTTTATATGCCATAAGAAAAAGCAAGTTGCTTATACCGCTCCTTTATGTCTAGCACTCATTGGTATTTTTTCTTATGGAATATATTGGTATAAAAATCGTCCAATCCCTCCTATTCCAAATTTAATCAAAATTTATGCGATTGCGCCTTCTCTTACAGATTATAAAAAGACACCACCAACCATTTATCCGTTGAAAGTCAATTTTTCTGGCTCTGCGGCTCCTTTGGACAAAGTTGGCAAAACTTTTCCAAATATATTTCCAATCTCTCCAGAAATCAAAGGAACATGGCGCTGGGTCAGTGACCATGCTTTAACTTTTCAACCACAAACAGATTGGTCTGCGGGCAAAACTTATCAGATTGATTTTGCTAAACCTCAAGAATTTAATCCAAACGTCATTGTTCGTAGTGCCAAGGATGTCAATGATACAACCCCAACAGTTGAATTTACAACGGTGGCTTTTGATGCCAAAATTATGTCAAAAGCATTTCAACAAGATGACCAAAACCCAATGGTTAAAAAAGGTGTTTTTACCATTAACTTTAATATGCTTGTTGATCCGATCAGCTTTGAAAAAAACATTCATTTATCATTAAATTCATATATTAAAAAACAAAGTTCTTCTTTGTTTTCTGGCGAAAAAGACAAAACAAAAACAAAAAAAATCAGCAAGAACATTCCTTTTACGGTTGTTTATGATAAACAAAAATTAACAGCCACCATATCTTCTGACAATCTCCCTATTCCTGAACATGACAGCCAATTAGAATTGACCATTGATCCAGGAACAACTTCACAATTAGGGTATGGCACCCTTGCAAATAAACTCAACACTTTTGTGAATGTGCCCAGCAAATATACCCTAAGCGTAGATAATCTGAGTTCACAGATTGTTACCGATGAAAAAAATAACTCTGCCCAAATTTTAGAAGTTGAATTTAACTCTCCAGTCAATGACGAACAAGTTTCTCACAATATTTCTGCTTGGATTTTACCCCGCTTAAAAGATGAAGATCCTGCATGGAATGTAAAAACATTAACACCTCAGACAATCAGTCATTTTACCCCTTTAAAATTAAATCTAATCCCTGCTGAAAATAATGCTCAAGCACTACAAAGCTTCAAATATAAAGCTGATCCAAACCAACAAATTCTTGTCCAAATTAATACGGGGATACAATCTACGGGGGGATATGTTCTTGGCAATCCTTATTCAACTATTCTCAGCACACCAGATTACCCTAAACGCTTAAATTTTATGTCAGACGGTGCTTTATTATCCTTGCATGGTAGCAACAACGTCTCTGTCGCATCTCAGAATTTAACCGGTATTCAGATGGTTATCGGACAGATTCGTCCAAACCAGCTTCAACATTTAGTCAGCTTTCGCAATAATGATGATTATAATCAAGTAAGTTTTAGCTATCCATTTACAGAAGATCACATTATTAATCGCTATCAACAAAAAATCAGCTTTGGTAATCACCCTTCTCATGACATTCGTTATGATGGATTTGATCTTTCTTCTTACCTTCACAAAGGACTTCATGGCATCTTTATTCTTCATTTGTCTGAATATGATAAACAAGCAGAAATACAAGCAAGACGATCAAAGCGCTTACAAGATAAACAAAATAATCAAAGAACTTTTGCTTTGGGTTCTACGCCTTCCAATCCATCTGATACAGATAGTGATGATAATGAATCGGAAGGAGATAAAGAAAATGCATCTCCAAATGACAGCCGTCTTATTGTTATTACAGACTTGGGAATGATTGTTAAGAAATCTCTTGATGGCAGTCAAGATGTCTTTATTCAATCTATTAACGATGGAAACCCTGTTGCAAATGCTGATGTTTCTGTGATGGGATTAAACGGCGAAAAACTAATTACGAAAACAACGGATGATTCTGGCGTTGTTCATTTTCCCAACTTACAAGGATATTCAAAAGATAAACGTCCCATTCTTTACGTTGTTACCAAAGATGATGATCTATCCTTCTTACCGATGAATACATCCAACCGACAACTTGATTTCTCTCGATTTAACATCGGTGGGGATATTAACACCATTCATAAGAAAGAAATTTCCGCTTACTTATTCTCTGATCGCGGTATTTATCGAACGGGTGAAGATTTTCATATTGGCATGGTCATCAAAGCTGCCGATTGGAATAATTCTATCACAGGGCTACCCCTAAAAATTGTTATTACTGATCCAACAGGAAAAAGTCATGAACGTACTGTAAAAGTTGATTCAGATGGATTTAATGAATTCACTGAAACCATTGGCGACAATGATCCCAACGGAACTTGGCAAATCAGCTTGCAAACCATAGATCCAAAAGACAAAGACTGGTCACAAGAAATTGGGTCTACAACGATTAAAGTCAAAGATTTCCTTCCTGAACAGACACGCGTTTCATCTGAATTTTCAGAAAATAATCCTAAAGGATGGGTAAAACCTGAACAACTAAAAGCAATCATCGAAGCACAAAATCTGTTTGGTACTCCTGCCAGTAACAGACGTGTCGAAGCAAGCATTAAAGTAGCACCTTTTATTCCCCAATTTGAACAATGGAAAGACTATCAATTTAGTATTGCAGATCGTTTAAAGGAAAGTTTCGAAGATACTCTGCAAGAAAGAACTACCAACGATCAAGGTAAAGCTATTTTTGATCTGAACTTAAAAAAATATGCGAATGCCAGCTATTCTTTGTCATTCCTTGGACAAGTCTATGAACCAGATTCTGGACGCAGTGTTGCGGCAACTGCTCGCACCATCGTTTCTCCGAACGACTATATGATTGGATATCGTTCAACGGATGATATTAACAATATCAAAATAAATAGCACCGTTAAACCTGTTCATTTAATTGCAATTAATCAATACGCAGAGTTAATTCCATTATCTGACCTTACACTTAAATTAATTGAAAAACGCTATGTCTCTGTTTTAGTCAAACAATCATCTGGACTCTATAAATATGAATCAAAATTAAGAGAAAAGACGTTAAGTGAAACACCATTCTCAATTGCAAAAAATGGCAGTGATTTCCCCATTAATACCAAAAACGCTGGGGACTATAAGATTGTTATTACAGATAAAAATAATCACGAACTTAATAGCATCAATTATTCTGTTATTGGGGCAGGGAATTTATCCCGCTCTTTGGAACGTAATGCCGAGCTTAATATCCATCTTGATAAAAAATCTTATAAACCTGGTGAACAAATCGAAATTGCAATCCGCGCTCCTTATACAGGTAGTGGACTCATCACTATTGAAAAAGATAAAGTCTATACACATACATGGTTCCATACCGATACCACTAGCTCTATACAACATATTACTGTACCAGAAAATTTAGATGGTAATGGATATATTAATGTGCAATTTATTCGAGACCCATCTTCTGATGAAATCTTTATGAGCCCACTCAGCTACGGAGTGGTACCTTTCTCAGTTGATCTTGAACAACATAAAAATCCTTTAACCATCACAACACCCAAAGTGACGAAAGATCGTAAAATAACTTTTACAGTGACATCGGAACGTCCGACACATGTTATTTTATGGGCAGTTGATAAAGGAATTTTACAAGTTTCGAAATATCAGTTGCCTAATCCTTTGGGATTTTTCTTCAGCAAAAAAATGCTTGATGTGCAAACCTTGCAAATCTTAGATCAAATTCTTCCTGAATTTAGTCAACTTTTAAGATCTGTCTCTTCCTCTGGTGGAGATGATGAATCTCCTTTCACACAACATGTTAATCCTTTTAAACGCAAGCAAGATAAATCTGTTGTGTTCTGGTCTGGTATTGTTGATATTAATGGCACCAGAGAATTCACCTATGATGTCCCTGATTATTTTAACGGTACATTAAAAGTCATGGCATTGTCTGTTTCTGATCAACGAATCGGTGTTACCAGCCAAGAAACCATTGTCAGAGATGATTTTGTTTTAAAACCCAATGCACCCACAACGTTGACCCCTGGTGATGAAAGCGAAGTCAGCGTTATGGTTGCCAATAATCTAGAAAATTTAAATCATCGAAAAGTTCCAGTCACTATTCATTTGAAAACTACCTCTCAATTCCAAGTAATCGGAGATACTAATAAAACAATATCTTTGGGTGAAAAGCAGAATGCATCGGTTAAATTCCGTATCAAAGCGCTTAACCAAAATCTTGGATCAGGAGATTTGTTATTCTCGATTAACTATAATCAATCCACAACGAATGCCACCGCACATGTTTTATTGAGACCTGCATCAACGTATCGTACACAAGTGGATATGAACAGTGTTGGGGCAGGGCAAAGCAAACAATTTACAGATTTACGCACTGTCTATCCACATAATGCTTTGCACTATGCTGCATTTTCTAACTTACCGATGGTCATTATCCAAGGTTTAGGAACATATCTGATTAATTATGAACATGCTTGTTCTGAACAATTGGTCAGCCGTGCGTTTGCATTGCTTACGATCCAAAATAATCCGAATCTAAAAAGTATTTTTGCTCAAACTGATCCTAAACAAATCAACACACTCAACAATTCATTGGATCAAACGATCTCGACATTACAAGAGAGACAAAATAGTGCTGGTGCTTTTGGTTTATGGAGATTAACTCCAAATGCGGATAATTTTGTCACCACCTATGTTACATTTTTCCTACAAAATGCAGCCGACCAAGGAAAGCAAGTTTCTTCATCAGCCCTCGACAAAGCATATTCTTATTTAAAAGATTATGCCGTTAATGGAAATGCTCTTACTTTACCTGATATGCGCAATAAAGCCTTTGCAATTTATATACTGACAAAGCATGGCGTTATCACAACTGCACCAATAGCAAACTTGGTTAAGGATCTTAATAATCACTATAAAGATGAATGGCAACAGGACTCAACAGCAGCATGGCTGGCTTCTGCAATGAAATTAATGAAGCAAGATGAAGCTGCACAACAAATGATGTCTGGTCCTTTAAAAAGATTACAGCGTGATCCTAAATTATCAACGATAGGATGGAACTATGAAGGATATGACAGTGGGGATTTAGCACAAGATGCAACAACTCTTTATCTCTTATCACAACATTTCCAAGAAAGTTTACCTATGCTCTCTAAAAACACCTTTACCAATATTTTAAACACTATTGAACAAGGGTATTATAACACTTTATCGTCATCTTTAACGGTGATGGCGTTTGATGCCTATTCAGCAAATATGCAAGACAATACTCAAAACTTGTTGATCCAAGCGATACAAGATTCAACAGAGAAAGGTCAAAATATACCAACGGTCTTAAAAACAAGCCAAATGAAAAATGGAATACAAATTCTCAACTGGCAACAAGGCCCAACAACAGCATTAAATTTTGATAATAAATCAGGTAATAAAGCTTGGTATAGCGTTATTCAAAGAGGCTTTGATCAAAATCTACCTAAAACAGCACTTCAACATCAAATGGAAATTATTCGTGATTATACCGATCAAAAGAATAATCCTATATCCAATGTTAAGATTGGTCAGGAAATCCTAGTGCATGTAAAATTCCGTTCAACCGATAACAAAACACATGCAAATATCGCGATTACGGATTTACTTCCAGGTGGGTTTGATCTTGTGACTAAAAATGAAAACACAGAAAATAATGGGTTCTATCCTGACTTTGTGAATAAACAAGAGGATAAAGTGCTTATTTATACGTCTGTGACGCAAAATATTCAGGAATATGTCTATCGCATTAAAGCAACCAATGCTGGACAATATATTATTCCTCCTGCTTATGGTGAAGGAATGTATAACCCAACCATTCAAGCAAGATCACTTTCAGGTGGATATCTGACGGTTACTTCGCCTAAATGATCTGTCTTTCGATAAATTCTGCCACTCGTTTTCTTAAAAGGTGGCAAAACTGGATTTGTGCAGGCAGCTTAATCATCCTTTTGATGATTGGCTGTCGCATTTATCCGCACCCAGCGTTGCGTGATACACTGCCTGTTTCGCGTATAATTCAAGACCATCATGGAAAGCTATTACGATTAACTTTAGCTAAAGATGATCGTTATCGATTATGGGTGCCACTCCGTCAAATATCCCCTTCTTTAATCAACGCTGTTTTGCTGCATGAAGATCAATGGTTTTATCACCATTTGGGTATAAACCCTTATGGCATTGCCAGAGGTGCGGTGGTTACCTATGTTTTACATGGGCATCGCCAAGGCGGCTCAACAATTACCATGCAGCTTGCACGATTACTCTATAATCTCAATACAAAAACACCTTGGGGTAAAATAAAACAAATTTACTATGCGACACAACTTGAACTTTTCTATTCAAAAAATGCCATTTTAGAAGCCTATTTAAACCTTGCTCCATATGGTGGAAATGTCGAAGGTATTCAAACAGCAAGCTTGATCTATTTTAATAAAAATGCAGCTCAACTGACTATTCCCGAAGCATTATTACTGGCCATTATTCCTCAAGATCCTAATTTAAAAATAAAATGTAAACAAAAAGAGAATTGTTTTGTTACCAATCAACGCTTACTGGACACCCGAGCTCAGCTCTATGAAAAATGGAAAGAAACCTACCCAACAGATCAAAATCTTTCTGCCCTAATGCAATTACCTTTACCTATAAGACCCACCTCAAAACTGCCTTTTGAAGCTCCGCATTTTGTAGAGCAAGTTTTACACGCCTATCCTAGTCAACATGCAATACCCACCACGTTGGATTTAAATATACAGCATCTTCTAGAACAGCAGATTACAAACTTTACCAACATAAACCATCAATTTGGGGTTCGAAATGCTGCCGCTTTATTAGTGGATACAAATGACATGAGCGTCAAAGCCATGGTAGGATCAGCAAATTACTATAATCCTGTCATTGCAGGTCAAATTAATGGCACCTTCATCAGAAGATCACCAGGATCATCATTAAAGCCATTTATTTATGGCTTAGGATTTGATCAAGGTATTCTGCACCCACAAACGATTTTATACGATATCCCTATGAATTTTTCGGGATATGCTCCTGAAAATTTTGATGGACATTTCGAAGGTCCTTTAACGGCAACACGTGCTTTAAATCTAAGTCGCAATATTCCTGCGGTTTGGGTTGAATCCAAATTAGCCAATCCTAATTTTTATCAATTTTTAACCCAAGCAAAGGTTCATCATCTTAAAAGTCAACAATATTATGGGTTATCTCTGGCGCTGGGCGGTGAAGAAATCACTATGCAACAAGAAGCCATATTATATGGTTTGTTGATCCATCAAGGCAAATTACGCCCTTTACGCTTTTTATCAACCGATCCTGTGCAAGATGGAGAAAAACTATTCAGCGATGCTGCTCGTTTTATGGTTCTCGATATATTATCCCAAAATAAACGCCCTGATGAAACGACCTCTGCAATTACGTCCCCTTTTCCAATTGCATGGAAAACAGGAACTTCCTCTGGTTTTCGTGATGCTTGGACAGCGGGATTATTCAGTCATTATGTTTTAATCGTTTGGATTGGTAATTTTGATAATTCCAGCAACAGCAACTCAACAGGCATTCAAACCGCAGCACCTTTATTTTTTAATATAATCGATGCGCTACGACCTGTAACCACCGCTAGAGATTTATCCCCTTGGAACCCACCCAAAGGATTAAAGCAAGTACAAATCTGTCTTGCTAGTGGTGACTTACCCAATCGTTGGTGTCCACAAACAGGATATACTTGGTTTATCCCAGGCGTGTCCCCCATCAAAGTAAGCACATTACATCAACCTGTTAAAATTGATAGTTTAACAGGCAAAGTTGCATGCCCGCCTTTTGAAGGCAAATTAATTCATACAGAAATTTATGAATTTTGGCCTTCTGAAATTCAATCTCTTTTTAAAAAAGCAGGTCTATCTTATCGTGCTCCTCCGGCTGACCAAGCTTGTAAAAAAGACTATAAAAATACTCGTCCGCCTCATATACGTTCTCCTCATGCGTTTCAAACCTATATGTTACGTTCGAAATCAGAAAATAACTCGCAGACTTCTATTGCTTTATCAGCGAATGCAGATGGCAATGTTTCACAATTATATTGGTTTGCAAATAATGTCTTTATTGGACAAACATCCCCCAACACAACCTTGTTTTGGCAACCAAAATTGGTCGGGAAATATCATCTATCTGTTACAGACGATCAAGGTCAGAGTGATAGTGTTGAGGTTACAATAGATTCAATTCAATAAAAAATTGAATAAAATTATAAATAAATTTCACTTGATTATTTAAATGGTGGAGTCAAGGGGAATCGAACCCCTGGCCTTCTGAATGCCATCCAGACGCTCTCCCAACTGAGCTATGACCCCATTCCCAAAGAGGTATAAACAGTAAATAATAAAAAATCAATACCCATTATCTTTTTCGATAAAAAATCTTAAATTTTATAAGCTTTGAATAATTATTACCATTTTATCTTCAAAAATCGATAAATATATATCTTTCATTGATTCATCATTTTAATAATATCCAAATCCAAGAATCTCTCTTTTTAAAAATATCACTTATCGATTCTTACAATTTTATAGAAAATTATAACTTGTATTTTTACCTGTGGTACACTGAGGTACATGGGGATTGTACGACAGTATAATGACAAGGGTACCGAGTACTGGGGATTGTACTCTCTTTTTTAAATTCAGTGAGTTGTACACAGGGGTAGGGTGATAATATCTGGATAACTCTATTTTGTTTAATAAAAACAATATATTAAAAACTGTACACTCTGTGATAAAAATGGGGTACATTTTTTGAAAGCTGGGTACCACAGTACTCACAGGGAACAATAAACAAACACTATAAAATTTAAATTTTCTTTTTATTTTAAAGGGAATGTAAAAAGGAAGAACTTTTGATAAACTCTGAAAACAGAACAAAACAAACATAAAAACTGAATGGAAAAATTCTTTCATGTTGTCGATAAATAAAAAATTATTAATAGTATTAAATGGTCAATCTGTATGGCCTCCACCGGTTTGGTTAATGCGACAAGCAGGAAGATATTTACCAGAATTTAGACTTTTACGACAGCAAGCAGATTTCTTAACACGTTGTTTGACTCCTGATATTGCTGTAGAAATTACATTACAACCTATTCGACGTTTTGCATTTGATGCTGCTATTTTATTTTCAGATATTTTAATTTTACCCTGGGCTTTGGGACAAGATTTAAAATTCGTTGAAGGAAAAGGTCCTGTTTTACCTTCTATTCAATCAGAACAAGATTTACAAAAATTGAATCCTCAACAAGCTATTGAAAAAACAGAACCTGTCCTTGAAGCTATTCGACGATTAAATAAAATTGTCAATAGTCCAGAGACTATTGGAACTGCACCAGCACAATCTGTAACGTTAATAGGGTTTACTGGCTCTCCTTTTACGGTTGCTTGTTATATGGTTGAAGGGGGAAGTTCCAAAGATTTTGCCACTGTGTTTAAGATGATGTATGAAAATCCATCTTTGTTTGACAAAATTATTGATTTGCTTGTCCAAACAACGGCTAATTATTTATGTCGTCAAATTGAAGCAGGGGCTGAAGCTGTCAAATTATTTGATAGTTGGGGGGGATTATTACCAGTCAATTTGTTTGATAAATATGTTATTCAACCCACGCGTCAAATTGTTAATATTGTCAAAAATAAATATCCTCATATTCCTATTATTGGCTTTCCAAGATTAGCAGGCAGTAAACTACAATCCTATCTTGATGGAACAGGATTACAAACAATAGGGATCGATCAAACAGCGGATATTTCTTTGTTAAATAAAATCATCGGATCAGAAATTGGTTTTCAAGGCAATCTTGATCCATTATGTTTGTTACATAATCCCAATATGATGAAACAAGAAATTCATAATTTATGCATTGAATTAAAAAACAGACCTCATATTCTTAATTTAGGACATGGTGTTCTTCCGACTACTCCTGTGGAGCATGTGTATGAATTGGTCAATACCGTTCGTAATTTAAAAAAGGATTAAAAATGAGAGAAGATATTAAAAAAGCAATTTTGCAAGCTCCTAAAGCAATTCATCCTAATGGACAATTAAAATTGGTTATTTTTGATTGTGATGGTGTTTTGGTCGAAAGCGAGCATGTTGTTGGTGAAGTTTTAGGGAAAGAAGCCAGAAAATATGGTTGGAATATCACAGGTCCAGAAGCCAGAGAATTATTTAGTGGTGTTCAATTGGTTGATATTGAAAAAGAAATTGAAAAACATGTGACGACGCCTTTACCGCTTCATTGGCGACAACATGCGCATGATCAAATTGTAGAGGCAATGTATAACGATATTCATCCTATGGACGGGGTTGAAACAATTTTACAAATGTTAAAAGATATTGGTATTCCTTATCGAATTGGTTCTAATTCTTCACAAGAAGAGATGATTGTTAAATTTAAAACATCTCGATTAACACATTGGTTCGAAAGCCATCGCACACATTCAGGTTGTGATGTAGAACGTCCAAAACCTTTTCCCGATTTATATTTATATGCTGCAGAACAAGAGGGCGTAAATCCAGAAGATTGTATTGTCGTTGAAGATTCTGATACAGGATTAAAGGCGGCTTATGATGCGGGTATGGCTTGTATTTTACTAAGAGATCTAAATAAACCAGCACCAGATTATCGCGGTTTAATTCGTGTTGAAACGCTTCATGAGGCATCAGATTTTATCAAAGAAGTTCTACATAGTCAAAAGAGATAAAGGTTTATTATGTTTGCTGTAATCGCTCCTTATTATTTATGGTTTAAAGCGTTTCATATTATTGCAATGATTGCGTGGATGGCTGGGCAGTTTTATTTACCCAGATTATTTGTATATCATTGTCAAACCAAAATTGGCTCTGAAGAAAGTGAGCGATTTAAAACTATGGAGCGCAAATTACAGCGTGTGATTATTAATCCAGCGATGATTTGTACATTCATTTTTGGTATTTTGTTAGCTTGTATACCAGGTGTTGTAGATTTTCATTCTGGATGGTGGTCTATCAAAATTATTTCTGTAATTCTTTTATTTGGTTTTCATGGGGCTTGTTCCCGTTGGCGTAAACAATTTTTCAAAAATCAAAATAAGCATTCAGAGAAATTCTATCGCTATATGAATGAAATTCCGACAATTTTAATGATAATTATTGTGATTATGGTTATTGTAAAACCCTTTTAAGAGGATAGAATGGATATGTCTGTAACCTATAAAGATGTTGAATCTGCGGCTTTTCGCTTAGAAGGTAAAGCCATAAAAACACCTGTTTTTACATCAAGGACAGCAAATGAATTAACCAAAGCACAACTTTATTTTAAATGTGAGAATTATCAGCATGTTGGAGCGTTTAAATTCAGAGGTGCTTTTAATGCAATTGCCTGTTTAACCGATGAACAACGTAAAGCAGGAGTAATTACTTTTTCTTCTGGTAATCATGCCCAAGCCATTGCCTATGCCAGTCAATTACATCAGTGCAAAGCATTAATTATTATGCCCAAAGATGCACCAGAAATTAAAATGGCAGCAACCAAAGGATATGGTGCAGAAATTTATTTATATGATCGCTATTCAGAAGATAGAGAAGTCATTGCTCAACAACTATCCAAAGAACAAGGGTTAACATTAATACCTCCTTACGATTATCCTGATGTTATTGTAGGGCAAGGAACTGCTGCTAAAGAATTAATAGAAGAAGTTGGGAGTTTGGATTATTTATTTGTTCCCTTGGGTGGGGGTGGGTTATTAGCTGGATCATTATTATCAGCTAAGCATTTGTTACCAAATATTAAAGTCTTTGGTGTTGAACCAGAAGCTGGAAATGACGGGCAGCAATCTTTGCGTAAGGGTGAAATTGTCACCATTCCTGCTCCAAAAACCATTGCTGATGGTGCAGCAACCACACATCTAGGGCAATATACTTTTCCCATTATTCAGAATTTAGTTGAAGATATTGTTCATGTTTCAGATAAAGAATTAATATCCATGATGCTTTTTTTTGCTGAACGTATGAAAATGATTGTTGAACCAACAGGATGTTTGGCTGCAGCTGCTGTTATGAAAAAAAATCTTCCAATTGAAGGTAAAAAAGTTGGAGTTATTCTTAGTGGTGGGAATGTTGATTTAAAACAGTTTGCCAAATGGGTTGGTTAGTTTAGATACCCTAAAAAAAAGAGTGTAATTAGTTACTTTACACTCTTGAATAAATCCTAATTTTTGGGGCATTCCATCCATTCATAGGACACATTGGAATTTTGCATAAAGCTTTGTGGGAGTTGAACGTTTTCTTTTGAACAAAGTCCTTTTTCTTTTAAAATATTGGTTAGGATTTCATCCTTTTTACACGCCTCTTGCTTATTTTGATCTTTGTTTTTCTTTTTATCTTTTTCTTTACAAATATCGTGGAAATAACTTTGTTGACGGAAGATAGGATATAAATCAAAAGGAATGATGCTGGGAATAGACATCGTTGCATATACATCTATTTTAGAAGAAAATGGCTGTGGTAATGGGATGTAATGATCTTTTGCAAAATTCTCCATTGTATTCATTGCATTATTGATACCATTCAAAGGAATATTGACGGTTTTATCATTACTTAAATAAAGAACAATCATTTTGTTTTCTTTAAGGCTATTAATTAACGTCAAACTAGGCATAGGGTCTAGAGTTGTACTATATCCGTTACTTTGATTTATTCTTTTTAGTTCCGTCGTAAAATCACCGACATCGAATTCGATTGTAGCAGGAAAATCTTTTTCCTTTTGATCCAAAGTGATATTAATAGAGAGGGAATATCCGTAAGGTTTGAACTCTACTGTGACAGGTGATGTTTGTGTTACATTGTTTAAGGATACGGAATTGTAATATTCTGATAAAATCCAAGAGTCATATTTGTCTTGTTTAATAAAAAGTGGGTCACTCTCTTTTGCGTGAGCAAAGGAAAGACAGGACATTGTTATTATTGAAGCTAAATATAACGCATATTTATTCATGAATAGTCTCCTTGAAATCATTACTTCCTGTTTACCGTGGAAAAAAATAAAAAGACAAGAGATTTTATAGTAAATGATAGAAATAATTATTTTAAATAGGTGTTATCTTCGATCTATAATATGATTTGCACGACATAGAGTATTTGTAATTATGAATAGTGTAACAAATGAAAAAATCTCCATTCATTCTTTTATAATATTGTTATTTTTATATGTATTTAATGCACAGGTGCAGGCTAAAGAAGAATATTTTGAGGGGAAGTTGCTTGCAACGGATCAAATAAACATACTCAAAATTAATTCGGTTCGGTTGAATCTCAAAAATTTGAATGATAAAAATGAAGCAAAAGAATGTCGGAAATGGAAATTAACCAAAGCGCAAATCGTTCATTTTTTTAGGTTAAGTATCAATTATTCTATTAGTCCTTATCATTATTATTCCCAAACCCAGTGTGATATTACTGGAAAATTATTGTATAACCGAGAAAAATGGGATTTTTCAATCAATGGTGGAGCAACAGCATATTGGAAAAAAGGCGAGGAAATTAAATACTTTGGATGCAAAGATAAATATTGTGACAATTTATTTATTATCCCTTATTCGCCTATGGATTGACTAAAAAAACCTCCAGTTAAGGAGGTTTTTATATTAATTCTTAACAGTTTTTACTATTTTTGGTTGATCGACTTTGATGAAATAAGTCAATATTGCTGCGAAGATATAAAGGGCTGCATATGCCCAAAGAACGCCTTTAATTCCTCCAAATCCAATAACAGCGCCAGCTATTACTGCGGCAACGCTTTGGCTAAGAGAAGCAGAAAGGTTATAAATAGATACTGCAGCACCTTGGTGATTAGGTTCAAGGGCGGTAAATACTGCGGTCATTGGCACAAAGGCAGCAACAGTAATTCCAAGCATGACTGCGGGGATCATAGCAGCATAAAAATTGTGACCAAAATAAAGAGGGACATAATAGAATGCTAAACAAGAAAATACACCGCAAATACATCCAACCCAGCGAACTTGTTTTAGCCAACCAATATGATCGCCCATAATTCCCCATAACACGTTGGTGAAGATCGTAATGGTTAAGAACAGAGCCCAAATTTGTTGCCATTCTTCGTTTACAAAACCCAGACCTGCAAGATTATGTTCTGGGTCTCCTTCTAGGAACCAAGGCATAATAATGGCGACCCCAAACAAAGGAATAGTATTAATAATTCGGATTAAGGCAGACATAAAAATATATTTATTGGTAAATAAAATTGTTATGGCACGAGTAAGCTCGTGAATTTTTTCTGAGGCAGATAGATTTGCTTTTTCTTCAGAAATTTTAACTTTTCTGAGTGTAAATAAAGCAAGTAATCCACCAACACCAACCCAAATTAATGCTAGCCATAAAGTACCATGTTCGCCAATTGTTGAATTAGTATATCCAGGTAGTAATCCACCAATTGTACCTAGCCCTACAGAATAAGCAGCCCAAAACCATCCCATAGCAGTAGAAATCTTATTTTGAGGAAGGTTATGAATTAATAAAATAATAAAAGAATAGATAAAAAGAGGATATCCAAACCCACGTAATCCATAAAAAATAACCATCAATAGATAATTATGCATGCCTATACCCATTGTCATGAATAAAACATGGAAAACAACCCAAATGGCAAAGCCTGCAAACATCGATTTTTGAGGTGTGATGACTTCTGCAATGACCCCAGAGCTCCATGCGGCAATCGCAGCGACAAAGGCATAAACCGTAAAAACAAAAGTTGCTTGTTCTTGGGAAAAGCCCATATTGGTAATATATTTAGACAAGAAAGCCATTTCAAAGCCATCACCAGCCATAAAAATAGCAATAGCAATGTAACCCCATACTAAGGGGATAGGCATAAAGCCGAATAAGAGTTTTTGTGAATTCATAGGATGCTCTTGAGAGGTAAGAAGGTTGATAAGACGTGAGCAAAAAATATAAAAAAGGCAACACGAGTTGCGTGTTGCCTTGCGAGCTTTATAAATTATTTTTTAAAGTTATTTTTCCAGTCTCTTATATTTTCGATGGTTTGACGCATCAAAGAAACAAATTCGCTTTTCCCAGCAAGGCTGCCAAATAATGCTTTATCGCCTGCAAATTGTGCAACTGGATCTGCACCATCAAGCATTGCATGCATTGCTTTGGCATCTAAAATACCATCTTGATATTCATAAGGGATATTTCCTTTATGCCATTCTTCTAGGAATACATAAAATAAAGCAGGAAGCACAGCAGTTGCTTTTGGTTCAACGCCACGTTCATAACATTCAACCAATGTTGGAGTAATAAAACCAGGAAGTTTGGACAATCCATCAGCTGCAACACGTTGGTTAGTATCTTGAATATTTGGATTGCTGAAACGATCAAGAACAACATCTCTATATTGTTCTAAATCCAATGGGCATGGTGTCAAACATGGAATAACATCTTCAGTTACATAATTCCATGCTAGTTGTTTAATTTCAGGGGTTTGGGTGCCTTCATGAATATAAGACAATCCAACCAATGTGCCTGCCCAAGCAATACAGCTATGGCTAGCATTTAAAATACGAATTTTTGCTTCTTCATAGGGTTGAACATCTTCAACCATTTCTGCCCCAACTTTTTCAAGTGCAGGGCGACCATCAATAAAGTTGTCTTCAATAACCCATTGAATAAATGCTTCACCCATCACTGGGGCTTTGTCATCAACGCCTGTTTCTTTTTTAATACGTGGTGCTAGATCAGCAGCTGGACGAGGAACAATACGATCCACCATATCATTAGGAGACGTGGTGTTTTTCTTGACCCATTCAGCTAATTCTTGATCTTTGCAAAGTTCAAGGAATTGAAGGAACCCGTGGCGGAAACGATCCCCATTATGGCGTAAATTATCACAGCTTAACAAGGTAACAGGATTGCCATTTTGTTTAATACGTTCTTTGAGAATAGCACGTAATGCACCATAAATAGTACAAATTTTACCATTTAATTCGCTTTGAATATCAGGACTATTGGGGTCTAAATTATGGCTTGTATCTAAATAATAGCCACCTTCGGTGACGGTAAATCCAATAATTTTTGTTTCTGTTTTTGCGCCTTGTTCAATAAGATTGGTCATTTTTTCATCCCAATGTAGAACTTTAGCAATAGAAGTAATTTTTTCGTAATTACGCACACCTTGGGGGGTAACGGTTTCCAAGATATATTCATTTTTTTGTTGAGCAAGAGCCGTTAAAAGAGGCACAACATCATCACGAATACCACCAATAGCAATTTTCCATTGATCTGTTACAACTTCTTTTAATAAACGGTGTAAATACCAAGCTTGATGAGCACGATGAAACGATCCAGCACCGATGTGCATCCATATATTTGTCATGTTGTAAACTCTTTAGTAAAATAAAAACTATGGTTTACTATATGATATTTTCGGGTCGTGTCGCAAATTTATTTGTTGCCCTGTTTTAGAACACAGCCAGCCAAATATAAACTGCCACATATGAGGACTCTAACGGGTTGTGTGCTTTGGATACGCATTAATGCGTCTTTGACTGTTCCTCCTGATGTAGCAAGGTTATCAGATGCTTTTATAATTTCAGAAATGGGCATAGCCAAATGCTGATCTGGTTCAACAACAGCTTGAATAGACGTGCTTAAAGGAATGAGCGGGGTAAGATATTCACGGACATTTTTGTTGTCTTTCATTCCAACAATCAGATGTAATGGCTTATCTTGCCATTTATCCTGAATTAATTGTGCCAGTATTTTTCCAGCATCAGGATTATGACCTCCATCTAACCAAATCTCACTATCAGGAGAGATCAATTCAGTTAATTTTCCATGAAGTTGTTGCAGTCTGGCAGGCCAGACTGCTTTGGCGATACCTTGATAAGCTTGGTCAGGAATAGGGAGTTTGCTATTTCTTAATGCGGCAATAGCTAAACCAGCATTGCGGAATTGATGTTGCCCCAAAAGGCTAGGCAATGGCAACTCCAAAGTCCCTTTTGCATCTTTGTATATCAGTTGGTTGGCTGTAGGTGTAACGCTCCATTCTTGATCTTTAATAAAATAAGGGGCGTTTAATGTAATGGCGGTTTCTTTGATAACGGCCAGTGCCTCTGGATCTTGTTGATCTACAACCACAGGAATATTAGCTTTGATAATGCCAGCTTTTTCAGTGGCAATTTTTGCCAAATTATCGCCCAAGAATGCTTCATGATCCATTGAAATAGACGTAATGACGCTGACCATTGGGGTAATGATATTGGTTGCATCAAAACGCCCACCTAAACCGACCTCGATAATTGCTAGGTCAGCAGGATGTTTGGCGAATAATACAAAAGCAGCAGCTGTTAATACTTCAAAAACAGTGATTGGTTGTTGTTGATTAATCCGTTCAATTTCAATGAGAGTCTCAGAAAGTTCTTCTTCGCTGACCAACTGTCCAGCAATACGGAAACGCTCTGTCACATCAACAAGATGAGGGGATGTGGAAACATGAACTTTTAATCCAGCTTCTTCTCCTATTGCTCTCAAAAAAGCACAAGTGCTGCCTTTTCCATTGGTTCCAGCAACGTGGATAATAGGAGGCATATGAAGTTCTGGATTTCCAAGATCATTTAGTAATCTTATCAATCGATCCAGTGAAAGATCAATGAGAGCAGGATAGAGCTTGTTCAGACGCTCTAGGATTTCACCTGAGCGTCCTGAAAATTCTGTCAAGATAGGAGAGGAAGGAGAAGACATCAATTATGCAACTTTTTCAGAAGACTGAGTGGTATTGGATAATAATCTGAGTATTTTAGCCAAAGCAGGGCGCAGCTCTTTTCTGCTGGCGACAAGATCAACCATGCCATGTTCTAATAAATATTCCGAGCGTTGGAAACCTTCTGGTAATTTTTCATGCACCGTATTTTCAATAACGCGAGGGCCTGCAAACCCAATTAACGCGTTCGGTTCAGCAATATGAATATCACCCAGCATTGCAAAAGATGCGGTAACACCCCCTGTTGTTGGGTCTGTAAAGACAACAATATACGGGATTTGTGCTTCTTTAAGCATTTCCACGGCAATAACAGTGCGTGGCATTTGCATTAAACTGAGCATACCTTCTTGCATTCTTGCACCACCAGAAGCTGTGAAAACAACTAAAGGTGTTTTTTGCGCTAAGGCCAAACGTGCAGCAGCGATAAAGCCTTCACCAAATGCAGCCCCCATTGTGCCAGCCATAAATTCAAAAGCCATTACAGCGACAACTGTCTTTTGTCCTTCGATGGTTCCATGTGCCACTGCAATGGATTCATCAATCTGTGATTTGGTTTTGTTTTCTTTTAAACGATCTGCATATTTCTTTTTGTCTTTGAATTGCAAAGGATCAACAGGTGCTTTAGGCAGATCAAGGCGTGTGTAAGAATTAGGATCAAACGTCCAATCAAAGCGTTGTGTCACAGAGGCACGCATATGATGATTGCAATGCGGGCAAATATTCAGATTTTTTTCTAAATCTTTGATTAATAACATTTGACCACAAGAATCACAGTTTTTCCAGACATTATCAGGAACTTCTTTTTTTAAAAACCCTTGGATTTTAGGTCGGACATATTCGGTAAGCCAGCTCATAAGATAAACCTTTAAGTTTAATAAAATATTTTAATAGTATATGGTTATTTCAGAACGCTATGTGTGCCTTGGGCAAGCGATCTTGCATGTTCAATAACTTTGGTAACGGTATCTTTTGTTGGTTGATTATGTTGATCCAAAGTAGAGGTCAGCGTTTTTAACAAAGCAGACCCAACAACAGCAGCATCAGCGATTTTTACTGCATTTGCTGTATGTTCAGGGGTAGACAGCCCAAAACCAATTGCAATTGGTAAACTGGAAGCTTCTCTGATCATTGGAATTGCTTTTTGTAAACTATCGTTAGTTGCTGTGCTCGTGCCTGTAATCCCTGTGATACTAACGTAATAAATAAATCCAGAGGCTTCTTTTAACACCATTTTCAAACGATCAGCAGACGTTGTTGGTGCAACCAGATAAATAATATCAATTCCATGTTCAATGGCATAAGGTTTGATATTATCAATTTCTTCTGGAGGCATATCCACAATAATCAAACCATCAACCCCAGCTTTGGCAGCATCGTGACAGAATTTTTCATAACCATAATATTCAACAGGGTTTGTGTATCCCATTAAAATAATCGGAGTGTGTTGATTATTATTTCTAAATTCTGTAACCAGTTGCAACGTTTTTTGCATCGTTGCACCCGCTTGTAAAGCCCGAATAGCAGCGGCTTGCACCGTGGGACCATCAGCCATAGGATCACTGAATGGCATCCCAACTTCAATCAGATCTGCACCTGCTTTGGGCAGTGCCTTTAGGATTTCTAAAGAAGTTTGATAGTTCGGATCATTTGCCTCTAGATAAGGGATAAAAGCACCACGTTTTTGTTGTTTTAACGCGGCAAAACATTCTGCAATACGGCTCACAATTCCACCTTTAAATATTTAGCGACACTGTCAATATCTTTATCGCCACGCCCTGAAAGATTAATAATGATAATATCCTCTTTTGACATGGATGGGGCAATTTTTAACGCATGAGCAATAGCATGAGAACTTTCCAACGCAGGGATAATGCCTTCTTTGGTTGTGCATAGTTGAAACGCATCAATGGCTTCATCATCATTGATGGCGACATATTCAACGCGTTTAATATCATTTAACCAAGAATGCTCTGGTCCAACACCAGGGTAATCTAAACCAGCACTGATGCTATAGGGTTCAATGATTTGCCCATCTTCATCTTGTAGCAAATAAGTACGATTGCCATGCAATACACCAGGAGAGCCACGCTCAATGGAAGCAGCTGTTTCGCCACTATCCAGACCCATGCCACCTGCTTCTACGCCAATTAATTCAACAGAAGAATCATCAAGGAAAGGGTGAAAGATACCGATTGCGTTTGATCCACCACCAATGGCAGCAATAATTTTGTTGGGCAATTTGCCTTCGGCTTCTAAAATTTGATCTTTGGTTTCATTGCCGATCACACATTGGAAATCTCGCACCATGGCGGGATAAGGGTGAGGACCCGCAACGGTTCCCATGAGGTAATAGCTATTATGAACATTTGTAACCCAGTCACGCATTCCTTCGTTAATAGCATCTTTTAATGTACTATTTCCTGAGGTCACAGAGACGACTTTTGCTCCTAATAATTTCATGCGAAATACGTTGGGTTTTTGGCGTTCAATATCAACAGCCCCCATATAAATAACACATTCCATATTAAACAATGCACAAACCGTTGCTGTTGCGACACCATGTTGTCCAGCACCAGTTTCCGCAATAATACGTGTTTTACCCATACGACGTGCCAATAAAATCTGTCCCATCACATTATTGATTTTATGTGCGCCCGTATGATTTAAATCTTCACGTTTAAGATAAATTTTAGCGCCCTGACCAGCGTCAGTTAATCTTTGTGCAAGCCATAATGGGCTGGGTCTTCCAACATAATGTTTCAAATAGTAATTTAATTCCTTTTGAAAGGTCGGATCCTTTTGAATGTCTGCATAAGCTTGTTGTAGTTCAAGGATCAAAGGAATTAATGTTTCTGAAACAAAAATACCACCAAAAATGCCAAAGCGACCATGGTCATCAGGTCCTTGACGCAAGCTATTTAAAGGCAGGTCAGATTCTCGCCTCACGTTGTTCTCCTCAAAGATAACTTAAAAATTCATCGTGTTTTGTAATTTAATCTTTTAATATACCATTAATTACAAAGTTAGTCTAAATTATATGAATAGCAAGGTGAATGGGTTGGAAATTTTTTGGCATATAAACCCTGATATCGCTTGATAAAAACCGCTTGACATTCAAAAAAAATAAAAGTATTTTTTAGCAATAGTTTAGATATTTATATCTAAATATCCCTCTCGTATGGAATTATGTATTTTTAATTTTAACACTTAGTCTAAAATAAAAATCGCTGTTCATTCAATCTATATAGTTTTATGGTGTTTGAGCGATATTTCCTTTTTCATTCATGAGTTTTTCTATAATTAGAGCTATCAATGCAACTTGCCGACCTTAAGGCTCAATCTCCCGCAGAACTTCTTGCATATGCAGAGAGTTTAGAGATTGAGAATGCATCTTCGCTGCGCAAGCAAGATATGATGTTTGCAATCCTCAAAAAATTTGCAGATAATAATCAAGCAATTTATGGGGAAGGCACATTGGAAATTCTTCCTGATGGGTTTGGGTATTTACGTTCCCCCGAATCTAATTATTTGCCAGGACCTGATGATATTTATGTCTCTCCTGCTCAGTTAAGACGGTTTAGCCTAAGGACTGGGGATACAATCTCGGGGGAAATTCGTGCGCCTAAAGAAGGTGAACGGTATTTCTCTTTGTTAAAAGTAGATTCTATTAATTTCCAAGATCCAGAAGCTGTTCGTCATCGTATTAACTTTGATGACTTAACACCGTTATTTCCTAATGAGCGTTTACAAATGGAAATCCCCTCTTTGATGGAAGGCAAAAACCCCAGCAAAGATTTTACCCATCGTGTGATTGATTTGGTTACCCCAATAGGTAAGGGACAGCGTGCTTTGGTTGTTGCCCCTCCCAGAACGGGTAAAACCGTCATGTTGCAAAATATTGCGACTGCGATTGCGACTAACCATCCAGAAGCAGTATTGATCGTTCTATTGATTGACGAACGCCCAGAAGAAGTGACTGATATGATTCGCTCTGTAAAGGGCGAGGTGGTTTCCTCTACATTTGATGAGCCAGCCAACCGTCACGTGCAAGTTGCCGAAATGGTATTAGAAAAAGCCAAACGCTTGGTTGAGCATAAACGGGATGTGGTGATTTTATTAGATTCGATTACGCGTCTAGCTCGTGCTTATAACACGGTCGTGCCATCATCTGGTAAAGTATTGACAGGTGGTGTGGATGCTAATGCCTTGCAACGTCCAAAACGCTTCTTTGGTGCAGCTCGTAATATTGAAGAGGGTGGTTCTTTAACCATTATTGCGACGGCATTGATTGATACAGGAAGTCGTATGGACGAAGTGATTTTTGAAGAATTCAAAGGCACAGGTAACGCTGAATTAATCTTGGATCGCAAATTAGCTGATAAACGTACTTTCCCTGCGATTGATATTACCAAGAGTGGCACTCGTAAAGAAGAGTTACTTGTGGATCGTGCTAGCCTTTCCAAAATCTGGGTATTACGTCGTATCTTGGCTCCGATGGGAACAATGGATGCAATGGATTTCTTGCTTGATAAATTAAAATATAGCAAGAATAATCAAGATTTCTTTGATGCGATGAATACATAATCTTGGACAAATAAGTTAAAAGCCAGCTTTTATAATTAAACGCTGGCTTTTTTTATGTTTATTTAAAGAGGTGTTCCATATTTAATAGATATTCTTTTGTTTCAAGACCTTCTCCACCTGAATAGCCTCCAAGACCATTTTTACCAATCACTCTGTGGCATGGAATAATCAAAGGAAGAGGATTGGCACCATTGGCTCCGCCAATGGATCTGGGACTGCCACCAGCAATTTTGACAAGATCTTGATAAGAACGGGTTTCGCCATAGGGAATGGCTTGCAAAGCTTGCCAAACTTTTAATTGATAGTTGGTGCCAAAAGGGCGAACAGGTAAATCAAACTGTTTTAACTGACCATCAAAATAAGCATCAAATTGTTTCTTTACCTTAATTAGTAAGGGTGTTTCTTCTTGAATACTACCCCAACCCCAATCAACAGAAACGATAAATCCATTATCTTCGGCAATACTGAGTTCCCCTATAGGAGAATGAAATGACATTTGTGACATAGAAATAACTTTGTTTATTATGGAATGCTTAAAAGAGTATAGTATATGAAGAATAAAAATAAAGAATGATTTTGGTTGAGTACATTCTTTTATTGGTCTTGTCGCAAATATTGAATGAAGTTGTAATTATCTATAAAGCTAGCTAATTTAGACGGGTATATTATTTAAGCCGAAGATATTTTGAATGAGATTGATTTGCTCATTGATTGTCCATTTTCCTTTAAATCTCAGTCCTTTTTGAATCCAGAGTATAGCTTCATATCCTTTGAGTGTTTTTCTAGCTGTATGGAAAGACTGAAAACAGTCATTCTTTGGGATAACTTTCTTTACTCTAAATTTGTAGGAATTGTTCTGGTTATTTACAGATTTTGTTTAAAATAATCATCTAAGACCTCATAGGGTGTTTTTCCTTGAATGCCTTTATGGGGTTTAACAGTGTCATAATAATTTATAAAACTTTTCAACTTTAACTTTCGATCTTGAGCATTATCGAATACCTCTCTTTCATGCCACATTTCCATGAGTGTGCGAATGACGCGCTCTGCTTTGCCATTGGTTTGAGGGCAAGCTGGCTTGGTAAATTTCTGGTTAATCCGATTGGTATAACAAGATTTAACAAACAGATGTTCAAGCATTCCTTGGTATTCTCTGCCATTGTCAGAGTAAACGGTTTTGTCGCAAAGTTTAAATTTTACTAAAATTTTAGTAAAATTTAAACTTTGCGACAAAACCAGAGGGAGAGGATTAGGAATGTAGTGGTTTGCAATATTGTAACAAATTCTCTATTGCACAGTTGAAATAATTTTCCAAATTTTCTTGAGTGACATATCCGATGTGTGGAGTACATAAAATGTTCTTAGAAAAAAGAAGGTTACTATGATAAACAGGTTCATCATCAAAAACATCTAATACAAATGCAATAGATTTGTTAATTTTAAGTAATTTTTGAATAGAATTTTTTTCTAATAATTGTGATCTAGATGTATTAACAAAGATAGCATTTTCTTTCATTTTTGATAAATCATTAAAAGTGATACTCTCCCTTGTGTTATTACTTAAACGTAAATGGACAGAAATAATATCGCATGTTCGAAAAAATTCATCCCGACTGGATAAAAATTTATATCCATTTAACAATGATTCTTGTTTAGCACCTTCACTACCACAAACGACAACTTCTGTATCAAAAGAGCTTGCATATTTTGCAACCAATTTACCTATTTTTCCAAATCCTAGAATGCCAATCCGTTTATCTTTAATTTGTCTTCCAGTTACAGTTTGCCATAATCCATTTTTCATTGATTCTATTGATTCATATAATTTTCGATTGGCTGCCATAATTAATAACCACGTGAGTTCCGCTGCAGATGTTGGGTCGCCACCACCTTCTAATATTGTGATATTTAATTTTTTGCAAACATCCAAATCTATATGTTTGCCAACAGGACCTGTTTGACATATTAATTTTAAATTAGGCATTTTTTAAGAAGGTCTTGATTAATAATTGTTCTTTCACGGATTAATATTATCGCTTCTATGTCTTTAATTTGTTCTGCTAGATTTTCCTCTTCTTGAAGATTACCTAACACTAAAATTTCATGTTGATATAATTTTTTTATGCAATTTAATTGTAATGATGCGTTTTGATAATCATCGGGAATTAATATTTTCATTTTTATCTCTATTTAATAAAAACAGTCTTATCGCAAATTTGAAATTGGGTTGTATTTTGCTATAAAATGAGCGAGTTAGCAAGGAAGTGTATTATTTAATCCGAAGATATTTTGGAAGGTGTAGGAATTGATCGCGTTGTTTACAGTGATATGGAATATTACTGTAATGAACATGCATAGGAAAACGAAGCTTACACTGTATCATCGAGAAGAGATATGGCGGTTACATCATCAAGAGAAAGTCACGGTAACGGATCTGGCTAAGCGTTTTATGGTCAGCAGGTCTACGATTTATGCTGTATTAAGGCGTGCTCGGTTGCAATTATTTTTGCCGATGTCCGCACGAATGAGCGTTATAAAACGATCAAATATGGCATTAAACGCCTTGCTAAGATTGAAAAAACACTTGAGGACAACCTCAGACGGCAAGCCAAAAAATATAACAAATCTTATCCTAGGGAGATGGTGCATGTCGAGACTAAACAGCAAACTCGGGAGTATCTTTTTGTAGGTATTGATGATTTTTCTCGAGAACTCTATGTTGGGATTTACAACGATAAATCTCAGTTTAGTGCAGCTCAGTTCCTACAAGACGATGTGCAGGTTCAATGCCCTTATACGATCGAATGTGTTTACTCTGACAATGGCAGAGAATACCAAGGAACGCTTGAACATCTGTTTGTTAAATCTTGTTATACCAATCGGATTAACCAGAAATTTACCAAGCCAGCTTGCCCTCGAACCAATGGCAAAGCAGAGCGCGTCATTCGCACACTCATGGAAATGTGGCATGAGCGTGAATTGTTCGTCAATGCTCAGGATCGAAAGTTAAAGTTGAAACGATTTATTCATTATTATAACACTGTTAAACCCCATAAAGGCATTCAAGGAAAAACACCCTATGAGGTCTTAGATGGTTATTTTAAACAAAATCTGTAAACAACCCGAACAATTCTTACACGTGATAAAAACAAGATTAGAATCTAAAACTATTATTTTTAACCTTTGTCTGCCATTCATTCATAACAAAGAAATATTTGTTTTTTACTTGGAAAATTATCATAATATAGTGACCTAATGGTAATTTTTATTTTGAAATTTAATCGATTCAACCTCAAACAAAAAAGAGAATATTATTTATTTTCGTCCTAATAGTAAACTGTTAAAATATGACATAACATTCTTGATTATTAAAGGGAAGCGCATGAAGAAAATTGTTTTAACTGCAACTTTGCTGATGCTTTTACAAACCAGTAATTTTTGTTCTGCTGCCCCTTTAGGTGATACTGGCGATCCTTCTGCTATTCCCGCAGGAAATATAGAGGTTCTAGATCAATTTACTGATCCAGGTCCTTCAGGCGTTGCCATAACGCCTGACAAACGATTATTCGTCAGCTTTCCTCGACATGCACAAAATCATAAAGATGCTACGCTCGCAGAAATTATCGATGGAAAAAGAGTTCCTTTTCCTGATAATCGAATGAGTCTTCCCTCTGATCTTCCTTTGAAAGATCGTTTAATCTCTGTTCATGGAATTACATTGGACAGTAAAAATAACTTATGGGTAATTGATGATGGTAAACGCGCTGACATTATCGGCATTCCTGAGGGCGCTGCCAAAATCGTTGGTTTTGATATTCATACTCATACTCATACAGTAATCGCGTCTATTCCTATTCATGCACCGACATTATTACAAGATAGCCATCTCAATGACTTACGTGTTGATTTAACCCATGGAGAAAAAGGAACCGCTTATATTACGGATTCTTCTTTTGGCACCTCTCCAGCCCTTGTCGTTGTTGATCTTGCCACTGGCAAGCAACGCAGAGTTCTTGCGAATCATGTATCAACGCAACCTGAAAAAAAATTTGTTGCTTATTTAGCTGGAAAACCAAGGTTATATAATCCGCAACATCCTTCTTTTCCTGTTGGAGGAGCTGATGGGATTACACTGAGCAATGACTCTAAAACGCTTTATTATGCTCCATTAACCAGTCGGCGTTTATACTCCATTCCCACCGCTATTCTTTCTGACTTTCAAGCTAACGAAGAAACTCTTTCAAAAAATGTTACAGATTTAGGCGAAAAAGGATTTGCCGATGGACTCGCAAGCGATCCTCAGGATCGTATTTATACCACCAATGGAGAACATAATAGTATTTGGCGACGTTGGCCTGATGGTCACATGGATTTAATTGCCAGAGACCCAAGAATTGATTGGCCTGACGGTATTGCTGTTCAAAATAATATAGTTTACGTGGTGGCAGGACAATGGGAGAGATTAGCGGGTTTTCATCAAGGAAAAGATTTACGTGAACCTAATTATCTATTACTTGCTATTCCTATCAAATTACCGCCAATTATCAAACCTAGCCAAAACGCACAGTAACGATTATAAAAAAGCCTTACACTATTTTGTAAGGCTTTTTTATACTGAATTACATTGTTGGCATAGAGAATTGAACACCTTCTCTGCCTCCAGAAGATGGCCAACGTTGTGTCACAGTTTTACGTCTTGTATAAAAACGCACCCCATCTGGTCCATAAATGTGTAAATCACCAAATAAAGACCGTTTCCACCCACCAAAACTATGATAAGCCACAGGTACAGGTAAAGGAATATTCACACCAACCATTCCAACCAAAATATTGTCGCAGAAATAACGAGCTGCCTCACCGTCCCTAGTATAAATACAAGTACCATTGCCATATTCATGATCGTTAATCAATTTCATAGCTTCTTCCATTGTTTTCACGCGAATAACTTGTAAAACAGGTCCAAATATTTCCGCTTTATAACTATCCATATCGGGTTTAACGTAATCGATTAAGGTTGCCCCAACATAAAAGCCATTTTCATACCCACTTACCTGAGTATAACGTCCATCAACAATAATTTTTGCTCCTTGTTGCTCTGCGCTAGTAATGTGACCAATAATTTTATCTTTATGCTGTTTGGTAATCACTGGACCAAAATCATTGCTCATTTCAGAATATGCACCCAGCTTTAATTTTTTCATTGCTTGGGTTAATTCTTGAATAAGCTTATCAGCCATTTCATCACCAATGGTCACGGCAACTGATAACGCCATACAACGTTCACCAGACGATCCAAATGCTGCTCCTAATAAAGAGCTAACCACATTATCTAAATCTGCATCAGGCATAATGATTGCATGATTTTTTGCCCCACCCAATGCTTGGCAACGCTTACCATTCGCCGCAGCTGTTTTATAAATATATTCTGCAATCGGTGTAGAACCTACAAAACTAATGGCTTGCACTCTTGAATCATGTAACAATGTATCAACAGCTTCTTTGCCACCGTTGACCACATTCATCACCCCTTTGGGTAATCCTGCTTCATGCAAAAGTTCGGCAATAAATAGAGTAGAGCTGGGATCTCTTTCAGAGGGTTTTAAAACAAATGTATTTCCACATACAATCGCCATTGGGAACATCCATAAAGGCACCATGGCTGGAAAATTAAAAGGCGTAATCCCAGCAACCACACCTAATGGTTGAAAATCACTCCAAGCATCAATATTGGTTCCTACATTTTTAGTATATTCACCTTTTAATAATTCAGGAGCACCACAAGCATATTCAACGACTTCAATCCCTCTTTGCAATTCACCTCTGGCATCATGGATGATTTTTCCATGTTCTTCACCAATTAATTTGGTAATTTTATCTGCATTTTGTTCAAGCAACTCTTTAAAACGAAACATGATTCGAGCACGTTTTAAAGGAGGCGTATTTCTCCACTCTGGAAACGCTTTTTGTGCCGCAGCAATGGCTTGCTCTACTGTTGCTTTAGAGGCCAATGAAACTTGCTTGCTAACTTCCCCTGTAGAAGGATTATATACGTCTTGTGTTTGCGTTGAATCTTTTACAGTCTCACCGTTAATGAAATGTCCAATAATACTCCCAGTCATTATTTTTTCCCTTGCTAAATAATTTTAAAAATATCTTTCCAAAACAAAATAGAAAAATATAAATATAGAAATAAAATTCTATAAATTATTCAAAACAAAAACAATACATTTTCACGTGATACAACTTTAAATATGATATGACATCTCATTGAATAATAAAAAACTATTGTAGATTTACAAATAATATTATAAACCTTAGAAAATAGTATATTAATAAAAACACTTTTTAATTTGATAAAATAGATATAAGATATTACATATCTACTATTATTTTTATATCCTATAACAGACAGTTCCCTCATTATGACGTGCAACAACTCTAGCGCTTGGAAAATTTTGGCTGCTTTTTTAATGGTGGCACCTTTATCTTTTCAAACCATACATGCCAAAACAGTGACGTTATTAAACGTGTCATACGATCCGACACGAGCCTTTTATCATGCCTATAATCAAGCATTTGAAAAATATTGGAAAGAAAAAACAGGCGATAATGTCGTTGTTTATGAGTCCCATGGCCCTTCGGGAAAACAAGCACGATCCGTCATTGATGGAATGCAAGGAGATGTTGTTACCCTTGCGTTGTCAGGGGATATTGATGCACTCAATAAATACAAACCGCTTATTAATCCAAAATGGCAAGACAGGCTGCCTTATCATAGCTGCCCTTATTATTCAACGATCGTTTTTTTAGTTCGCAAAGGGAATCCTAAAAATATTCATGATTGGGATGATTTAATTAAACCTGGCGTGCAAGTGATGACTCCTAACCCCAAAACATCTGGCGTAGCACGCTGGAATTTTCTAGCTGCTTGGGCGTATGCTTTGGAAAAATATGGATCTGAAGACAAAGCATATGATTTCGTAAAGCAACTGTATCAACACGCCCCCATTTTAGATACAGGCGCGCGATCTTCCAGCCTCAGCTTTATTCAAAGAGGCTTAGGAGATGTCTTAATTTCTTGGGAAAATGAAGCCTATATGGCGTTAAACGAGTCAAAGCCGGGCGAATATGAATTAATTACACCTTCCGTTTCGATTTTAGCAGAACCCCCAGTAGCAATTGTGGATTCTGTAGTTGACAAAAAAGGTACTCGTACTGTCGCAGAAGGATATTTAAATTACTTATATAGTGACGAAGGTCAAAACTTGGCTGGGCAATATTATTATCGCCCCAGCAACCCAACAATTGCAGAAAAATATAAAAATAAATTTCATGACTTGAAATTAATCCCTATTGACAAAGTGTTTAAAGGATGGAAACAAATAAATAACAAATTTTTTAAGGATAATAAAATATTCGACAAAATTATGAGTGAAATTAACCGCTAACTTTTTTGAATTAAGGAACCATAATGTTTTCTTCTAGATATTCAGTTATTCCAGGATTCTGGCTAAGTTTAGGATATACGTTATCTTGGCTTTCCTTAATTGTTTTACTTCCTTTGGCTGCATTATTTTTATATGCCAGTCATATTCATTTCGACCAGCTCGTTACTATTCTAAGTAATAGACAACTTCAAAGCGCTTTAAAACTCTCTTTATATACCTCTTTCTATGCTTCTTTGTTGGCTTCAATTTTTGGTGCTTTTTTAGCATGGATGCTGACACGTTACTCCTTCACAGGTAAAAAAATCATTGATTCAATGATTGATCTCCCTTTGGCGTTGCCAACAGCAATTGCTGGTATTGCTCTAACCACTCTATATGCACCCAATGGATTATTAGGTTCTATTTTACCTTTCAAGGTTGCCTATACGCCTCTTGGAATCATTATTGCTATGGTATTCGTTACGATTCCTTTTACCATCAGAACGCTTGAACCGATTATCAACGATATTCCTTATTCTGTCGAAGAAGCTGCTAAAACATTGGGCGCAACGCCTTTACAAACATTTTTATATATTATTTTCCCCATGCTTTTCCCCGCTTGGCTGACAGGGTTTTCTTTGGCAATGGCACGCAGTTTAGGGGAATATGGATCTGTCGTATTCATTGCTGCAAATATACCTTATAAAACTGAAATTTTACCCATTTTGATTGTCTCTAAATTAGATCAGTTTGACTATACGGGGGCTACTGTCATCAGTTTGTTGATGTTGCTTATTTCTTTTGGTTTGCTATTTTTTATCACTATCGTTCAACGTTGGATTAAACCCCATCGGTTAATTTGGTTTATTACCCATTTATCGTTGCCCTTTTTTTCTAAAAAGAAATCATCATGACACCAATAAGATATAAACAAACTGCATTCAAAAGATTATTTCTTTTGACACTCACATGGATTGTGTTTGGTGTTATTTTTATAGCACCTTTGTCGGTTATTTTAATCGAAGGGCTTTCCAAAGGTTTAGGTTTTTTTTGGCATACTTTCGCCAATCCTATTGCTTTATCCGCTTTAAAACTAACTCTGTTTGCAACAATTGTTTCTGTTATTTTAAATGTAATTTTTGGGGTAATGGCTGCATGGTGTGTTACTAAATATGATTTTGTTGGGAAAAGCTTACTGACTACTTTGATCGATTTGCCTTTTTCTATTTCCCCAATCATTGTGGGGTTAATCTATACATTACTTTATGGTTCACAAAGTATTTTATACCCTTTTTTAATGGAGTATAATTTACAGGTGATTTACGCTGTTCCAGGCATTGTCCTTGCAACCATTTTTGTCACCTTTCCTTTTGTCGCTCGTTCACTGATTTCTTTGATGCAAGAACAAGGAACTATCGAAGAAGAAGCTGCACGTTTATTGGGTGCCAGTGGATGGCAGATTTTTTGGTTAGTGACCTTTCCCAATATCCGTTGGGCTTTATTGCATGGTGTGGTGATGTGTACAGCCAGAGCTATGGGAGAATTTGGTGCTGTATCGATTATTTCTGGTCATATTGAAGGACTAACCAATACCTTACCTTTACAAATAGAAATTTTATATAATGAATATAACGCCACTGCTGCCTTCAGCATCTCCATTATCTTGTTATTGATGGCAATAATTGTCTTATTTATAAGACAATGGTGCGAACGCAAGATCACTACTATAAATTCCAAAACAGGGCAATAAAATGAATATCCGTATTAAAGAATTGAATAAATATTTTAATCAATTTCACGTTTTACAAAATATCAACTTAGATATTCGTAAAGGCGAACTCATTGCCTTGCTTGGTCCTTCAGGCTGTGGAAAAACCAGCCTCTTACGTATTATCGCAGGGCTAGAACAACCCAGCTCTGGTCAGATATTTTTTAACGATCAAGATATTTCAAACAAAGATATCCGTGAGCGTCGCATCGGATATATGTTTCAACATTTTGCTCTGTTCCGACATATGACTGTATTGGAAAATATTTCTTTTGGATTGCGTGTAAAACCTAAAAAAGAAAGACCATCCGCCTCGGATATTTCAGCAAAAGCAAAACATCTATTAGATATGGTTCAACTGAGTAATCTAGCAAATCGATATCCAGACGAATTATCAGGCGGACAAAAGCAGCGCGTTGCATTGGCACGGGCTTTGGTAATCGATCCGAGTGTATTACTATTGGACGAACCTTTTTCTGCCTTAGACACCAAAGTCAGAAGAGAGCTGCGACAATGGTTATCGAACTTGCATCATGAGATTCAATTGACCAGCGTTTTTGTAACCCATGACCAAGAAGAAGCAATGGAGATCGCCGATCGTGTGGTGATTATGAACAAAGGAATTATTGAACAAATTGGCTCACCCAAAGAAATATTAGACACCCCAAAAAATGATTTTGTTTATCACTTTCTTGGCGAAACCAATCATTTTTCAGTGGGTGAACAAAATTTTCAATTCAGACCACATGAAGTTATTCTCAGCATTCATATTGAAAAAGCTGGATATTTCGAAGCAACAGCGCTGGATATTCGCCCTCTTGGTGCCGTGACGAAAATTATATTAAAACCCAAAGACAGCGACTATCCTATTGAAGCCCAGGTACCCAATACTACTCGTAATCTAAGTAGTTTAAAAAAAGGAGATATCGTTTATTTCAGACCTATTATGGATTTTGAGATTTAAAATCCCTAGAAAACCTAGGCGGAATAATTCACTATTTTATTTTGTTAATTATATGGAGATCCTATAAAAAACGATATTTTTATTGATTTATTTCAAAAAATTCATTAAATACATATAAATAAAGTATTATACAAATAACATTCTATTAACCATCTACCTTTTTCATATCTTTTTTGTTAAAAGATAGGTTCTAATCATACCAAAGGATTTTTGTTTTACATCGCTTCCTATTTTCTTTTTTCAGCAAAGCTTACATATAATGACCCCGATAGAACTATACTCTAAAAAACCCAGTGAATTTTATGAACGTAAACTGCTTGAAACTCAAGAAATCCTGCAAAATGCCGTCGCAGAATATGGTCCAATCGTTCAAGCCACTAGCCTTGGGGTAGAGGATATGGTCATTACAGATTTTATTCATCGTTTAGGATTACCTATTTCTATTGCGATGTTAGATACAAAGAAATTACATCAGCAAACGTTGGATCTTAAAGATCAAGCAGAATCTCATTATAATCTGGAAATCAAAACCTATTATCCTGATGAAGATCAAGTGGCTGAATATGTTCAAAAAAACGGTGAAAATGGGATTTTTGAATCCGTTGACCTGCGCAAAGAATGTTGCCATATTCGTAAATTAGTGCCTCTTAAAGCTCTTTTAAAAGGGCATGAAGCTTGGATTACAGGCTTACGCAAAGAACAATCAAATTTTAGAGCCAATTTAGAAGTCATTGAACAAGAGAACCCAAGCGATGCAACACAACCCAAAGTAAAAATTAATCCTTTATTGGATTGGACAATTGGGGATATTTGGCGTTATGTCAAAGAAAATAATGTTCCATATAATCCCTTACATGACCAGTTTTATGTTAGCATTGGATGCGAACCTTGCACCCGTGCGATTGCGTTGGGTGAAGATTTCCGTGCTGGGCGTTGGTGGTGGGAACAAGAAGGCGCAAAAGAATGCGGTTTACATGTTCACGCAACATCTTCTTTATCAAACAGACCTTCAAAATAATAACGATTTGAATTCAGACTTAAAGGCAATTTTATGACGTCTCATTCACCCAATTTATATACCCCTCTCTCTGATCTAGAAGAAGAATCTATCTTTATCATGAGAGAAGTTGCAGGTTCTTTTGAACGCCCTGCACTGCTATTTTCAGGCGGAAAAGATTCTTGTGTTATGTTACGTTTGGCGGAAAAAGCATTCGGGCAAGGTCAATTTCCTTTCCCCTTATTAATGATTGATACAGGGCATAATTTTCCAGAAGTTGTTGAATTCCGTGATCGTAGAGCCAAAGAACTTGATGCAAAGTTGATCGTTCGCAGCGTTGAAGATTCTATGAAACGCGGAACAGTTAGACTAAGCCATCCTTTGGAAAGCCGTAACCCTCATCAATCAGTTACTTTACTAGAAGCAATTGAAGAGTTCCGTTTTGATGCGTTGCTGGGTGGCGCAAGGCGTGATGAAGAAAAAGCTCGGGCAAAAGAACGTATTTTTTCTCATCGTGACTCTTTTGGTCAATGGCAACCCAAAGCTCAACGTCCTGAATTATGGAATATTTTCAATACACGCATTTTACCTGATGAGAATTTCCGTGTTTTCCCAATTTCAAATTGGACAGAGTTCGATGTATGGAAATATATTGCACAAGAAGAAATCCCACTGCCTAATTTATATTATGCACATCAACGCCAAGTGATCCCTCGCAAAGGGTTATTGGTTCCTGTAACCGATGTTACCCCCGTGCAAGAAGGAGAAACCATTGAAACCAGAACTGTGCGCTTCCGTACTGTTGGCGATATGACTTGTACTTGCCCGATCGAAAGTAATGCTGCTAATGCCAATGATATTGTCAAGGAAACTGCCGCTGTAACCATCAGCGAACGGGGCGCAACACGTATGGATGACCAAACCTCTGAAGCATCTATGGAGAAACGTAAACTTGAAGGTTATTTCTAAGTTCACGCTGTCATCATTTTAACTCTTGAGGAAACGATTTTATGTCATCTTTACAAAACAAACATACCCTTAAATTCTTAACGGCTGGCAGCGTCGACGATGGGAAAAGCACCCTGATCGGGCGTTTATTATTAGATAGCAAAGCCATCCTTGCTGACCAACTTTCTGGTATTCAACATAAACTTGCTGATGATGAATCCTATGATTTGGCAAAACTAACCGATGGATTACAAGCCGAACGTGAACAAGGCATTACGATTGACGTTGCCTATCGTTATTTTACCACGCCAGAACGTAAATTCATTATTGCAGATGCCCCTGGTCATGAACAATATACACGGAATATGGTTACTGCTGCCAGCAGCAGTGATGCTGCTGTAATTTTGGTTGATGTAACCAAAATCAATTGGGAAGATAAAGTTGTTAATCTATTACCCCAAACACGTCGTCATACCTTGTTGGCTAATTTATTGAAAGTGCCTTCTATTTTGTTTGCGATTAATAAATTAGACGCGATCAAAGACCCAGATACAGCTTTTATCAATGTCAAACGTACATTGGAAAAATTTACACAACAAGCAAATATCACGATTACCAATATTATTCCTATTTCCGCATTAAAAGGGTTAAATATTACCGCTCGTAATGCCGATAAACATGGGAATATTCTTTGTGAAAAAGTCTATCAAGGTCCTAGTCTATTAGAAGCCTTAACAGCCCTTCCTTCTCATGTTGCTTCGGATACACAAGCCTTTCATTTTCCCGTTCAATTTGTGCAAAAATTACAAGAAGCACATGATGGTTCATCAACCCAACATGGTCGTCGTATTTTTTGGGGAAGAATCGCAGCAGGAGGTGTTAAAATTGGAGATGAATTAATCGTTCAACCTTCTGGTGCCAAAGCAAAAATCAGCAAAATCTTTGCAAATGCATTACAAGGAGAACTACAACGCGCATCGACTGGACAATCTGTCGGATTAATCTTGGATCAAGAAATTGATGTGTCTCGTGGAGATTGGTTGCTAGCACCGTCGTCACCATCGGCACAAAAAGAAGCCAAAGCAACCTTGGCTTGGTTAGATGATGAACCTTTAGTTGTCGGACGTGCTTATTGGTTAAAACATGGGCATCGTTGGATTAAAACCAAAATTGCTTCAATTAATCATCATCTCAATATTCATACATTGGAAACCGAGCCTGCTGAAAATCTGGATAAAAACAGTATTGGAGAAGTTTCTTTAATCTTACAACAACCTATTCCTGTTTTGCCTTATCATGATGCCAAAGACGTTGGTGCTGCGATCCTTGTCGATACCGCCACCAACCGCACAGCAGGAGCTGTCTTATTTAAATAATTTAAAATCTTACAGAGGGATGAATGATTAGAGCATTTAAAGATGATGATTTAGATCAAGTAATGACTATTTGGTTAAAACAAAATCTACTGGTCTTGTCGCAAATAGTGAATTGATATGTAATATCCATAAAGCTAGCTAATTTAGACGGGTATATTATTATTTAGACCGAATATGCTTTGAATGAGTTTTATTTGTTCGTTGATTGTCCATTTTCCTTTAAAACCCAGTCCTTTTTTAATCCAGAGAATGGCCTCATATCCTTTAAGTGTTTTTCTTGCGGTATGAAAAGATTGAAAGCAACCATTCTTTGGGATAATTCTCTTTACTCTAAAATGATCATTTTCTATTCCCTGTTGTAAAGATTTCTTTGTTTCATGAACGCAGTGATTGGGAAGGATATACTCATTCTTCATGGTTTGTATGGTTTTTGGAAACGGTAATGCTTTATCTGTTCCAATATGGGTTGGAGCGAATAGACCCTCTTCTTTAAATGCTTTTATAAAAAAGCGTTGTGCTGCTTTGATATTTCTTTTAGCTGTTAATAAGAAATCAATAGCAGTTCCATTCTTATCAATGGCTCTATATAGATACTTCCACTGACCTTTTACCTTGATATAGGTTTCATCAATCCTCACCTCACCACAATGGGGTTTTCTATAGCTTCTCAAACGTTTTTCTAATAGTGGTGCATAGCGTAATACCCAACGATTTAACGTGCTATGATCAACGCTTACTCCACGCTCTAAAAACAATTCCTCAATATCTCGATAGCTAAGACAATAGCGTAAATACCAGTTTACCGCTTGGATAATCATCACCCCACTAAAGTGGCGACCTTTAAAATCATCCTTAGACCTTAATATAAGCTTGCTATAGATACCAATAGACATAAATCGTTCCTAAAATATAAATACTCACTCCATTTCTACATCATACTAAAATACATAATTAAATTTGCGACTAGACCGAAAAATCTGAAGCTTTAGGAAAAACTAATCCTTTTGAGAATATTACTGTAAACAACGCGAACAATTCCTACAATTTAAAAGCGATATAGTTTTTCTATATTGCTTTTTTTGTGCTAGAAAGAGTGTAATAATCACCCTTCAATCAATTGTAATTTAAACCAATGATTTCTGATTTCTTTAAAAAGAATTTTATTCAAAATTGCCTTGTTGTAATTCTAAGGGCGTATTTAAAATTTGCGCTGCAAACAACACGTTGGCAATTTGAAGTCGAATCAGAAGCACAATTATTATTGACATGCCAAGGGGATGAACCTGCTTTGGTTCTTTTTTGGCATGAGTGTTTGGTATTAAGCCCTCGTTTATGGTGGTGGGCATTACCACAAAATCCCTTTTTAAAACTTTATGTATTAATTAGCCGTAATACAGAGGGACGTTTAATAACACAGATTGTAAAACCTTGGGGAATTTTAGCAGTAAAAGGTTCATCCAGTAAAAATGGTCAAGATAAAGGTGGAACCGCAGCTTTTCGTGAGTTGTTAAAGTATATAAAAGCTGGACATTTGGTCGTTATTACCCCCGACGGTCCCAGAGGGCCGAGACATCATTGTCACGAGGGAGCTTTAAAACTGGCATTATATTCTAAAAGGAAAATTGTTCCCGTTGGTGCTTATTGTCATTCTATTCGATTAAACACATGGGACAAATTGATGATTCCTTTGCCATTTGGTAAGGGAAAGATAGTTTGTGGAAAACCTATGAGGGTAACCCGTGAAAATTATGATACAATCGCAACTGAAATTACCAATGCACTTAATGATATGACCAGTAAAGCACAAAAATAATGTCATCTCATCAGCAGTTTTCTACATTTTTATTTACTTGGAAAATGATTGGGGCTGTTTTACCCCCTTTACTCAAACCATATTTACGTCATCGCTGTAAAAAAGAAAAAGAGATAGAGGGACGATTATCTGAACGGATGGGAATGGCATCACTTCCTCGCAAGCCTGGCAGCCTGATCCATTTTCATGCGGCTAGTGTTGGAGAGGTGATTTCTATTTTTCCGATCGTTACTGAGTTATATAAAATCGATCGGCAGCAAAATTTCTTGATTACGACGGGGACGGTTACTTCATTTCACATTGTGCAACAACATTTTTCTAGTGATTCAGAATTATCAGAACATATCCAACATCAGTTTATTCCTTTGGATGTACCAAAATGGGTTGATCGCTTTGTTTCTTATTGGCAGCCATCATTAAGCGTCATTGTCGAGAGCGAGCTTTGGCCTAACCTTATTGATGCTTTTTCTAAACATTCTGTGCCAGTTGCATTAATTAATGCACGTTTATCGGATCGTTCTTTTAAGACATGGTATCGTTTTCAAAAAACAGCATTCTCTTTGTTATCAAAGTTTAAGTGGATTGCTGCGAGGTCTCTTCACGATCAATATAATTTTGAACAATTAGGTGTAAAAGCAGCATATCTGGGTGATATTAAACAAATTGCCCCAGAGCTTTCTTGTGATTTACAAGCGTTAAATTCTCTTCAAGAGTTATTTAAAAATAAACCAACTTGGTTAGCGGCATCTACGCATACTATGGAAGAAATCGTTATTGCTGAGGCGCATAAAGCTCTCAAAAAAACATATCCAGAATTGATTACGATCATTGTGCCACGCCATCCAGAACGTAGCACAGAGGTTATAGAACAGATTGGAAGGTTACCTCGGCGAAGTTTAAAACAACTGCCAGATGAGGGTGGATTATGGTTATGCGATACGTTGGGAGAGTTGGGATTATTTTATCGCTTGTGTGATATTGTCTTTATTGGAAATAGTTTAAACAACACGCCTAAGGGTGGGGGACATAATCCATTTGAACCAGCAAAATTACATTGTGCAATTGCTTCTGGGGATAAAATTTATAATTTTAAAGAGGCTTATCGTTTGTTAGAAGAGGCTGTGACCATTACACCTAATATAGAGGCTTTGGTTGCTTGGGTTGATGAGATGTTATGCAACTCTCAGAAACGCGAAGATTACGCACAAAAAGCCTTACAAATTATGGATCAGCAAAGTCTTCTTGCTTATGATATTGCCTCTCATTTATATTCTTTAAAAGTTTAATGATTATGAAAGCTCCGTCTTTTTGGCAAAAGAACCCTCCGACTTTGATGGCAAGGGCATTAACGCCTTTTTCTTTGATAACTCAATGGATTACAAAACGACGTTTGTCAAAACTACAATGGAAAGCCTCTGTTCCTGTGATTTGTTGTGGGAATTTAACCGTAGGTGGAACAGGAAAAACAACCATTGCTTTGGAGTTAGGAAAATATTTCCAACTAGAGTATAAGATTGCGTTTTTAACACGAGGATATAAACGTAAAAATCGAACAACAGATCCTGTTTTGGTCAATCCAACCTTTCATACGGTAGAAGATGTTGGGGACGAGGCTTTATTACTAGCACAACACGCACCTACATGGGTGGCCGCTAATCGTGCAGAATCAGCACAGGCAGCGATCCAGAATGGTGCTGAATTATTGATTATGGATGATGGATTTCAGAATCCGACTTTGTATCAAGATATGCCATTATTAGTGATCGATGGAGCAACAGGGTTTGGGAATTACAAAGCCTTGCCTGCTGGGCCTTTGCGAGAATCTTTTGATGATGGTTTATCTCGTGCCAAAGCTTGTATTTTGATCGGTGACGATCAAACCAATATTTTAAAAATACTGCCTAAAAACATGTTGGTTTTTCAAAGTTTTTTAGAGATGGATCAATCTATTGAGGAATATTCTGGAAAATCGGTGATTGCTTTTGCAGGGATTGGTCGTCCAGACAAGTTTTTCGATGCATTAATTGATAACCAACTGCATCTTATAGAAAAGAAATCTTTTCCCGATCATCATTTTTATAGTTCTATAGAGTTAGAACAATTACTATTGTTAAAGCATCACTATCAAATCCCTTTGGTTACGACCCCCAAAGACTATGTGCGATTACCCTCTGTATTTCAGAGCCATGTTATTCCTTTGGGGGTTCATTTGAAATGGCAGAATCAGCAGACTTTGCCTGAATTACAGAGGATTTTGGATGCCATGTTTGCCCAGGACGCATAGGGATAAATTGATTAACAGGCAATAAGCGATCTCTTAGAACACCATATAATGTATGAACAGGTTCATAGGCTTCTTCGCTGCTTAATTGAAACGTTCCCCAATGAATGCCAAGTGCTTGCTTTGCTCCACAATCAAGGAAAATCTTAACTGCTTCTTCTGGATCATTATGATGGCCTTTCAAAATCGCTCTGGGGGCATAGGCACCAATATTGATGACCGCGACATCTAAAGCAGGAAAGTGATCTTTAAGTTGTTTAAAAATCTTTTCATCACCATAGCTGGTATCCCCTGTGAAATAGGCATTATAATGAGGAGACGATACAATAAACCCGCCCCATAACGCATCGTTGCGATCATAAATACCCCGTGCAGACCAATGATAGGCTGGCCATAAAGTGATTTTTAATTGGTTATCTAAAAGTTTCTCTTCAAACCAATCCATGGTGTGAATGGTCATTACATTTGAAATATGCTTTTTTAAGACAATATCATTACCTAGAGGTGTAAAGAAAATAGGATCATATTTTTTATAAAGACGACGTAACGTACGAATATCCATATGGTCATAATGATTATGGGTAATCAGCACAGCATCAATAGGGGGGAGGTGTGAAAAAGGAACACCAGGTGGATTGACACGTTTTTTACCAATAAAAAATACAGGACCTATTCGCGGTGACCATACGGGATCGACAAGAATATTATACCCTTCGATTTGTAATAAAATACTGGCATGACCAATCATAGTCACTTTTAACTCTTTTTCTCGTTCTTTGGGATGGGCTTGAACAACATGAGGGGTTAACCCTGTCCAAGCATTGGTTATCATATGAAAATACCATTTAATCCCATCAAAGCTGTTGAGATATTTGATTTTCTCAGCTGTTGTCAGGTTCTGAAAATTATTTCCATTAAAATGGTCAGTGATGGGACCAGTATAGTATTTTTGCTTCATAATATTTCCTCTATAGCCCCTTGCGCTTTTATAATAAACATTCATACAATGTGAACAGGATCACCATTATATATTATATTTGAAATGCCAATTTTTAATCTTAAAAAAATATCATCACTGAGTTATCGATTTTTACAATATTACGAATATATTTTGGCAAAAGGATGTCTTTCTTTGTTGCGTTCTTTATCGCCTGAAAAAGCGTCTAATATCGGGGGTGTTATTTGTCGTTTGATTGGAATGAAATTACCTGTTTCAAAAGTCGCTGATAAAAATCTACAACTGGCAATGCCATATTTAACCTTTATAGAAAGAAAAAAGATCATCGCAGGGGCCTGGGAAAATCTTGGCAGAACGGTTGCAGAATTTCCGCACTTGGCGCGTTTAAAACAGAATACATCCGAAGGCGCAGGGTGGGAAGTTGTGGGTGGTGAGTATTTAACTGAACAATCTGCAAAAACAGGGGCTGTTTTATTTGTCTCTGGCCATATAGGTAATTGGGAAATGTTACCATTAGGGGTGGCAAAATATGGAATGCCTTTTTCTTCTTTTTTTAGAGCAGCTAGCAATCCTTATGTCAATCAGTTAATTTTGAACTTGCGTGATGAGGCGATGGGGCAAAAGATCCCAATGTTTGCCAAAGGTTCAAAAGGCGCTAGGCAAGCGTTAAAGCATTTGCTGCAAGGACATAGGTTGGGCGTATTAAGCGACCAAAAAATGAATGATGGGGTCGAGGTTCAATTTTTTGGTAGACCCGCTATGACCTCTTCTGCGGTGGCGAGTTTGGCGTTGAAATTGCAATGTCCGATTATTCCTGGATATGTGCAGCGTTTGGGACCAGCACGCTTACGTATTATTGTGGAGCCGCCGATTGATTATTCTCAATATGCCGAGAATAATTTGGATAATATTCATCGTCTGACACAAGTGATTAATGATAAAATAGAAAGGTGGGTTAAACAAAATCCAGAGCAATGGTTATGGCTACATAGACGTTGGTCAAAAGAATTATATAGATAATATGTAGGAATTGTTCGCGTTGTTTACAGTAATATTCCATATCACTGTAAACAACGCGAACAATTCCTACACATAATTAAATTTGCGACAAGACCGAATTGTATTTTCGTTGCAGTGATTTCCGGAAGATTAAGACAAAATAATTCAAACGTCATCATCTGATCTTCTCCCTTTTGCTTATTTTTGATCGCTATTGGATGAATCCCGTAAAAACGCTTCTAACGCTGGATCGACCTTGCCAATTTTAACTTGTAAAGCAACATATAAATCACCTGCTTCTTGATTACCCTTGGCTGATAAACCGCGCCCTTTTAAACGTAACACACTGCCTGTATCAGAATGCGCAGGAACATTTAAAGCTACTTCACCCTTGGGTGTCGGGACTGTTATTTTTCCACCTAATATGGCTGTTTTCAAATCCATAGACCACGTCAGACGAATATTTCTGCCTTCACGTTTGAAATGTGGATGTGCACGTACGTGAATGGTAATTAACGCATCCCCAGCAGGGGCGTTATTAAACCCAAGGTCTCCCTTGCCTCGCAACCTTAAAACTTGTCCGTCTTCTATGCCGGAAGGAATAGTAACATTCAACTCCCCGCCGCCAGGTAGCGTAATGCGTGATTTTTTACCATTTACAGCATCAAGAAAATCAATATCTAAATTATATCGACGATCTTGTCCTTTTTGTGCGCGAAAACCGCCACCGCCTTGTTGAAAATTTCCCCTGCCAGCACCACCAAACATACTAAAAATATCTTGCAAATCTTCTTCAGAAAAATTGCCTTGCGGTCCACCTTGTTGGCTATATCTGAACCCCTGAGCACCATCACCATGGCTTTGATATCGTCCACGACCTCCAGCAAATCCTTGCTCTTGACCATGAATATCAATTTCGCCACGATCAAAACGCGCACGTTTTTCTGGGTCAGACAATAAATCGTGAGCCACGCTTACAAGTTTAAATTGCTCTTCTGCTTTTTTATCCCCAGGATTTAAATCTGGATGATGTTTTTTTGCTAACTTACGATAAGCCTTACGGATATCATCCTGGCTAGCTGTTTTTGCAATTCCTAATATTTGATAAGGATCTGTACTCATGCACTGGTTCCTTTAATTCTTTACTATGTCTTTAAAATCTAATTCATCAGCCAAAGCAATAATTAATGCTTCAAATACATCCGCAGATATCCCCGCAATTGCAGCATCTTTGGCAACTTGTATTAATTTGGCCTTTATGAATTTTTTTGCAAAATGAGGATCTTTGTGAATATCATCGTCCATTATATATTATCTTCCCTAATCATTAAAAGCGTCTTTAGCACATCATAGTATGTTAACATAATTACCAATAATTATTTTATAAATTTACGAACGATATATAAAAATATGGGTCTTGTTGCAAATATTGAATGGTGCTGTGATTAGCCATAAAGCTAGCTAATTTAGACGGGTATATTATTATTTAGACCGAAGATATTTTGAATGAGTTTTATTTGTTCGTTGATTGTCCATTTTCCTTTAAAATCATCCTTAGACCTTAATATAAGCTTGCTATAGATATCAATAGACATAAATCGTTCCTAAAAAAATAATCAATCCATTTCTATATCGTACTAAAATACATAATTAAATTTGCGATAAGACCATTGTTTCCATTTTTATGGTATGGTGAATTGAGTATTAACCATAATAATTTCGAAGCATTAAAAATGAAAATTGGTATTGCAATTACAACCTATAATAGGGCTGAATATTTAATAGAGCAAATTAAACTTATCCGTAAGTTTTCTTTGGGTGATTATGAGTTGATCGTTTGTGACGATGGATCCTCAGATAATACGATTGAACTTTTAGAGAAAGAGGGAGTTTCTTATATATCTTGTGAAAATAAAGGGATTGCTTGGAATAAAAATAGAGGGTTATATTACTTAGCTAATTACACATCTTGTGATGCATTTTTATTGCTTGATGATGATATCTTGCCTTGTATGTATGGGTGGGACGTTGAATGGTGTCAAGGAGCATTGCTTCATGGTCATATGAATTATATTTCTGATTTTGTAAATGCACCCATTGTATTTGGTCGGTGTACAGCACATAACCCCGGGTTATGTGGTCTAGTACAAGGTGCTGCGCTTGCTATAAGTAGAGAGGCATTGCAATTTGTTGGGTACATGGATAATCGCTTTGGTCGTTATGGTCACGAACACACAGAATATACTCATAGATTTGTTAAAGCTGGATTTGGAGGAATTATCCGTAAAGACCAAACGATGCTTTTTGCCATTATGAATAGTGGATTAGAGATGAATCATCTTCCGTCTAGTGGAAGTTTAGAAGAAGCCAAGAAAAATGAACATTTGCTGCGTGAACTAAGTAATGAACCATTATATCGTTTTCCTTGGTTTAATGAACAGCAACGACAAGATTTTTTATCTGAATTCGATGGCGTAGGGTACAAAATCATTATTCCAGAATGGGAAATATTAAAAGATTTTGATAGGGATTTTTATCTAAACACATATCCTGATGTAAGAGCTTCTAATATAGATCCCGTGACTCATTATTTGTTACACGGATGTCGTGAAAATAGGAAGTGCAAACCAGACGAGAATTAAGGGTCTTGTCGTAAATTGATTTTATTAAGTTTAACCTGTTATAGAAATGGGATGAGTATTTTTATTTAGGATTGATTTATGTGTAGGAGTTGTTCGCGTTGTTTACAGTAATATTTCATATCACTGTAAACAACGCGATCAATTTCTACATCTATATCATACTAAAATACATAATTAAATTTGCGACAAGACCTTTTAAACTTGTATTTTAAAAGAGGCTTTGATATTGGTAATAGCACTTCTTAAACGGGTGCATAGCTCAGTTGGTAGAGCAGCTGACTCTTAATCAGCGGGCCCAAGGTTCGAACCCTTGTGCACCCACCATGATACAATAAACAGGGTCGCTATCATTGTATGACACTGTTTCTTTTTTTTCTCATGAACATAAAAGCTGCCTGTAAAATGATCAAAACAAAAGCAGCAATCACGGTTGCAGGACCAATTCCAGCCATTCCCCAGTAACCAATAGAACTATACAGCATAGGCAAAAAGATCAAGACATCTATTCCTCTGGCGCAAATGGCTCCAGTCGTATTGCCTGTGGTGATTAAAATAGGTTCTAAGGACATTCCCCATATCAAAACGAGCTCTGCCCCAGCCAACCAATATAGGAGTGTAAGCGTTTCAGGAGTTGAGTCTTTGTGCAAGAGTAAATGCATAACAGGCACAGCAATATAGGGTAGAATCAAAAAAACAAGAGAAGTAAAAACCCCTGCGAACATTGTGATTTGTAATGCCATTTTATAGAGGTGTGAAGGTTTACTGCTCTGCCAAGAACGTACCATTTCTGGGTATAATGTCGATTGTAATAAGGCGATTGGTTTAGCCATGGCTTCTGCGATTTTATTGGCGATATTATAATATCCAGCAGCAATAGGTCCCAAGGTTCCGCCAATAACGAGTGTTGTAATTTGTTTAAAAGCCAAAGAAAATGTCATATTTAAGTTAGTGTTCCAAGCAAATTTCCATATTCCAGGCAAATTTTTGGTTGGCCCTTGGTTAATCCCTTTTAAGAATCCTTTTAATAAACCATGTAGGTGTAGTTGATATAATGCAAAAGTAAGAAAAGAGATGAAATTAAGGATAGCTGCCAACATCCATATTCCCACGGCATCAACCAATTCTCCGCCTATATAAATTAAAACAAACATTCCTAAGACGCGAGTAAAATTTGCAACGGTGCCTTGTATCGCAATGAGATCATATCGATTGAGCAGTCTTAAAATTCCATTAGAGGTGGCGCTGGTGGTGAAAATAACGCTGAAACTATAAAAAATCCCAAGATAATGCCATTCAGCAGGCCACCCTAAGTAACTCCCGAAATAAACAGCACATAAAAAACCAATAATAAGCGCAAAGATCCCACTGCAAATATCCAGGAAAAAAGCAAATCTTAATACCCTTTGTAACAAAGGGATGTCGTTGTTCGTATAGGGTTTAAAGCCATAGTGCAATACTGTTTGCCAAGACTGAAACTCAGCCAAATCACCTATGGTTTGGGAAAAAGAATGGATTAAAATAAGAAAACCATAGCCTTTATCCCCCAACAGATGAATGGTTAAAGAAATTTGTAATAGACCAAGAGGGACATTAACGGCTTTACCACCTAGTAATTTTAGAAGATTGCGTCCCGAACGCCTTAAACTGCCTCTATTAGAGGGGGAGGTCGTTGTATGAGACACTATTTAACCCCAGATTGTTGATGATTATAATCATTATGAGTCTTCTTGTACAGGCAGTTATCGCAAATGTGATTAGGTTGACCAATGCTGTTTAGATAAAACAAGGTGAATAATGTTCACAATGAGGGATATTCATTGATTGTTAATCCACGCCAGTGATTCTGTTTTTTTTCTAAAACAGTTAAAGACAGATTAACAATAGAAAGCGATAATGCAGAATCTAAAGGAGTTTTTAAACTATGAGCGATGGCCGCTCGTATTGCGCCTCCATGAGAGATAATGATCACATCTTGCCCTTGATGTGATGTGGCAAGTTGTTCTAGTCTTTTGCCAACGCGTTTTATTACATCATACATTGTTTCGCCATTGGGGGGCATTTCTTTGGCGCAAAAAGGCCAAAAAGGATGGGGCGAGTATTGAAAATAGTGATCGGCGGTTCCGTGGGCTTTTCCTTGCCAATCGCCTAGGTTTTGTTCTAGGAAAGAATCGTCTGTTTGAATAGGGCATTGTCCATAACCAGCCTTTTGGATCAGTTTGGCAGTGTCTCGTGTTCGAGAAAGCGACGTTGTAAACCAAGATGTTGATTGGGGCAGCCTGTTCGCTAAATGCTGATAAATACGATGTTGTTGTTTTATATGATCTGGGCATAATGAGACATCCATAGTACCATACAGATATTCTCTGTCTTTTTGATTAACAATAGCATGGCGGATAAACCAAAAACGTGTTGTGTTTTGTAATAAAGCAGGATTATCCAAAAATTGATACGTATTTTTTGTCATTTTTTTTGATGAAGTCCCAGAATAGATGAAAATGTGTCATTTAATTTATGATATCTTATTATTATGGAAAGTAAATTACTTGATATTATACATAGACAAGGCTAAAAAAGAACAAAGTTTTAACTTTAAAGTTTTTTAAAGGTGTATTTTAGTTATGCAAATCCTTGTTACGGGCGGTTGTGGTTTTATTGGTTCTGCTGTAGTTCGTCATTTGATTAAAAATACAAAACATTCAGTAGTCAATGTTGATGTATTAACATATTCAGCTTCTCCTGAAACCGTTGCTGAAATTGAACAAGATGATCGATACCATTTTTGTCAGGTCAATATTACCGATGCCGTAGCATTAACAAAAGTTTTTGAAACGTTCAAGCCAGATGCCGTGATGCATTTAGCAGCAGAATCTCATGTGGATCGTTCGATTGATGGTCCAGGGGTATTTGTTGAAACAAACGTCGTTGGTACGTATACTTTGTTAAATGTGGCATATGAATATTGGAAAAATTTATCCGAAGATCACAAAAAGAATTTCCGTTTTCATCATATTTCAACTGACGAGGTTTTTGGTCACCTTGAACTCAATGACCCACCATTTACAGAAACAACACCTTATGACCCCCGTAGCCCTTATTCTGCATCAAAAGCAGCATCGGATCATTTAGTACGTGCTTGGTTCCATACTTATGGGTTCCCTACTTTTGTAACCAATACGACGAATAATTATGGTATTTGGCATTTCCCAGAAAAATTAGTCCCTTTAATTATTATCAATGCTTTGGAAGGCAAAGAGTTACCCGTTTATGGTAAAGGGGATAATATTCGCGATTGGTTATTTGTTGAAGATCACGCCGAAGCATTGGTAAAAGCAGTTGAAATTGGGTTGCCCGGTGAGACTTACGCTATTGGCGCAAAACAACCGCGCACTAATTTAGACGTTGTTAAAACAATTTGTTCTATTTTGGACGAGTTGAGACCTGATCCACAGGGAAAATATGAACGATTAATTAAATTTGTTGGTGATCGTCCTGGGCATGATTTCCGTTATGAAATTGATCCATCACATGCTGAAAAATCTTTGGATTGGAAAGCAAAACATAATTTTGAAACAGGGATTCGTAAAACCGTCCAATGGTATTTGGATAATCAAGCTTGGTGGCAAGCTATTCGTGATAAACGCTATAGCGGTCAACGTCTTGGGATGAAATGAGGAAATGAAGATGCAGGAAAAACCAATGAAAGGGATTGTTCTTGCGGGTGGATCAGGAACCCGTTTACACCCATTGACGTTGGCAACAAGTAAACAATTACTCCCTGTTTACGATAAACCTATGATTTACTATCCTTTATCTACGTTAATGTTGGCAGGTATTCAGGATATTATGATTATTTCGACCCCGCAAGATATCCCTCAGTTTAAAAGATTGTTAGGTGATGGGTCGGATTGGGGCGTTAATTTTGAATATTGTGTACAACCTAAACCAGAGGGATTAACACAGGCTTTTGTGCTTGGTAAAGATTGGTTGGATGGTGCTCCTTGTGCGTTAGTTCTGGGCGATAATTTAATTTTTGCAGATCATTTAAGTGTTTTGTTACAGCAAGCGGCACAACGCCAGAGTGGTGCAACAGTATTTGCATATCAAGTGCGTGACCCAGAACGTTATGGTGTTGTTTCTTTTGATGAAGAAGGAAAAGCACAACAAATTATTGAAAAACCAATCGACCCACCATCAAATTGGGCTGTAACGGGGTTATATTTCTACGATTCTAAAGTGACTGAATATGCCAAAGAGGTCAAACTTTCTCCTCGTGGTGAGTATGAGATTACTGATCTGAATAAAATGTATCTTGATAATCAGGAATTACGTGTTGAACGTTTAGGGCGTGGTTGTGCATGGTTGGATGCGGGAATGCCCGATAGCTTGATGCAAGCAGGTACTTTTGTACAGACCATTCAATCCCGTCAAGGAATGTTAGTTGGATCACCAGAAGAAGTGGCTTTTCGTCGAGGCTTTATTGATGCCGATCAATTGCGTGTATTAGCAAAAAGAGTGCATAAAACTGAATTAGGTCGTATGCTATTTGAATTGGCAAATGATGTTCATCACAAAGACAGTAAACAATTATAAAGAGATAGACGCATGAAAATAGAATTTTTAGCTATTCCTGAGGTTGCTCTTATTACGCCTCCTCGTTTTCAAGATAATCGTGGTTTCTTTTCTGAAACGTATAATGCGGAACGTTTAAAAGAGGCAGGTATTCATTTACCTTTTGTACAAGATAATCAAAGTCTTTCTACCCAAAGAGGCGTGGTGCGCGGGTTACATTGTCAATTGCAACCGCATGCACAAGGAAAGTTGGTTCGTTGTACGCAAGGCTCAATTTGGGATGTGGCGATTGATGCACGTACGGGGTCTCCTACCTATGGTCAATGGGTTGGTGCAGAGCTTTCTGCAGATAATTGGTCACAATTATGGATTCCTCCTGGGTTTTTGCACGGGTTTTGTACATTAACCGATAATGTAATGGTGCAATATAAATGTACAGGTTTATATGACAAAGCCAGTGAACGCGCCGTGCGTTGGGATTGTAAAGACCTTGCGATCGATTGGCCAATTAAGTCAGAAGAAGCAATTTTGTCTGATAAAGATGCACAAAATCCAGGTTTTGCCGAAGCTAAAGGTTGGTTTTCATATTCAAAATAGGGGAATATAATGACAATTCTTGTCATCGGTGGAAAAAATGGACAATTGGCAGAATCATTTAAACTGTTAAATGATGATCGTTTAGTATTTGTCGGTCGTCCAGAATTTGATTTCACACAACCAGATACATTAAAGATAGTTTTTCAAGGCGATCAAAAACCTAAATTAATTGTTAATACTGCAGCTTGGACAGCGGTTGATGCTGCTGAAACCAATCAAGAAGATGCTTATTTGGTCAATCGTGATGGACCCGCACAATTAGCAAAATTATGTGCCGTTTATGATGTGCCGTTAATTCATGTTTCAACAGATTATGTTTTTTCTGGTGACAAAGGGTCTCCTTATACAGAAACAGATCCTGTTTCCCCTGAAACCGTTTATGGGGCAAGTAAAGCAGAGGGTGAGCAAGCTATTTTGGCAGCACAACCTAATAGTGTGATTTTAAGAACCGCATGGGTTTACTCTGCGCATAATAAAAACTTTGTTTTGACCATGATTAATGCTGGGGCAAAAAATCCTGCACTAAAAGTTGTTGGTGATCAACATGGTAATCCAACTTGTTCTGATGATTTAGCATGGGCGATTATTCAAATTGCTGATCGTTATTTAAAAGAAGGTTGGAACTCTGAATGGAATGGTATTTATCATGCTGTTGGTACTGGGGATGCGACTTGGTATGAATTGGCTGTAGAGGCGCTGCAACAAGCGGCTTTATACGGTCAAAAAATGCCAGAAATATCCGCAATTAAAACAGAAGATTGGCCAACACCTGCAAAACGTCCACAAGATTCTCGTTTAAATACAGATAAACTATATCAAGTATTTAACGTGCGTTTACCTAAATGGCAGGATAGCGTTGCAAAAGTTGTGCAAACAGTTTTTAACGCTTAATTTTTTCTAATATATAATAGATATAAAAAGCTCTGATTATTTCAGAGCTTTTTTATTGGATTGTAATCCATTTTATGAATGATAACCATCATTTTGGAGATGATATACGCTATTTGGATTTTTCTCTTTTTCAAGTTCTGATTTGTTTCTTTCGGAGAGTTTTGCAACTATATCAAAATTCTCAACAAAATTCCTAATTTATAGAGAAGTTATTGAAAGATTATTTATACGATATGTAACTGTTGTAACTCGGTAATCATATGTTCAGGAGGTTCAGCAATTGTTGAGAGGTGAGGGGAAAAAGGTAAAGAAATCTCGCGACTAAAGAGATGTAAATAACGTTCTTTATTACTCTTCGGATTATAAACAGAATCCCCAATAATAGGATGTCCCAAAATTGCACAATGTGCTCTGGCTTGATGTGTGCGTCCCGTTAAAAGCTGTAACTCGAGGCAACTTATGTTTCCATTTGATCCTAATAATTTCCATTTTGTCACCGCAGCTTGTCCTTTGGGATTGGCCTGCATTGACCATTTTTTATCTTTGGTGATTTTTAAAAGGGGCATATCAATTTGCCCATTATTTTCTCGAGGTTTCCCTTGCACAATTGCCCAATAGATTTTAGTAACTTGCTTGGTTTCAAAACAATGTTGTGCAGAGATTAAAGCTTGCTTTCGTAAAGCAATAACAAGGCATCCTGCAGTATCCTGATCCAATCTGTGAACCAACCACGGACCGTCTTGACGTTTGGATAGAATAGGGAAGAAATCTTCTACAGATTTTTGGTTGGAATGCTTGTTATTATACACAGGCATTCCAGCAGGTTTGTTAATAATGATAAAATGATTATTTTGAAATAAAATAGGAAAGGGCAGCACAATATTGGGTCTTATTCGTTAGGAAGTTTATTGATTAAAATCTCTCTTTTTCCTACATGATTTGCAGGACTGACAATGCGTTCTTTTTCCATTTGTTCGATAATCTTTGCAGCACGATTATAACCAATAGATAAATGACGTTGGATGAAAGAGGTAGAGGCTTTTCCTTCTTTTGCGACCAGAGCAATGGCTTGGTTATAAAGTTCATCATCATTATTTCCAGACCGTCCAGTATTATTATTTTCTTCGACAGGTTCAGCCGTCACATCTTCAACATAAATGGGTTCACCTTGCTGACGAAGGTGATGCACTACTTTGTCCACTTCATCATCTGAAACAAAAGGACCATGTACACGTTGAATGCGTCCGCCAGCCTGCATGAATAGCATATCCCCTTGACCTAGTAATTGCTCTGCACCTTGCTCACCCAGAATGGTTCTACTGTCAAATTTACTAATGACTTGAAAGGAAATACGTGTCGGGAAGTTGGCTTTAATTGTCCCTGTAATCACATCAACAGAAGGGCGCTGGGTGGCCATAATCACATGAATACCAGCAGCACGTGCCATTTGAGCCAGACGTTGAACGGCTGCTTCGATATCTTTACCAGCGACCATCATAAGATCAGCCATTTCATCAATCACAACAACAATATATGGGAAATGTTCCAAGGGAATTTGTTGTTCTTCAAAAGTAGGTCTTCCTGTTTCAGCATCGAAACCCGTTTGTACGCGGCGTGTCATGACTTTGCTTTGGTTACGTGCATTGGTGATACGTTGATTATATCCGTCAATATTACGCACACCAAGTTGAGACATCAAACGATAACGACGTTCCATTTCTCTGACTGCCCATTTCAGAGCAGATAATGCTTTGTGAGGGTCGGTAACAACTGGGGTCAAAAGATGTGGAATGCCTTCATAAACCGATAATTCAAGCATTTTAGGGTCAATTAAAATTAATCGACATTCATCAGGGGATAAACGATACAGCAAGGATAAAATCATAGAATTTACCCCAACAGATTTCCCTGATCCTGTTGTTCCTGCAATCAAAAGATGCGGCATTTTGGCAAGGTTGGTATAAATGGGCTCACCAAAAATATTTTTACCCAAAGCAAGACAAAGTTTTGCTGTATGTCTGTGCCATGTTTCTGTTGTGAGCATTTCAGAGAAATAAACCATTTCCCTGCTGCTATTTGGTACTTCAATACCAATGATATTACGCCCAGGAACTGTTGCAATACGTACAGAGATGACTGATAAAGAGCGTGCAATATCATCTGATAATCCGATCACTCTGGCTGAACGAATACCAGGAGCAGGTTCAAGTTCGTATAATGTTACAACTGGACCGCATAAGATTTCGCCAATGGTTCCTTTGACGCCATAATCATCCAAGATCGTTTCCAACATACGCGCATTTGCTTGTAAAATTTGCTCGCTAGGTCTGTTGTTATTTCCTGCGGGATTTTCCCGTAATAAAGACACTGGAGGGAAAGACCATGAATTTTCACTCGCGTAAGGGTCTTGCTGTTTATAAGGGTCAGCAGCTTGCAGAGTTTCTTTGATGGGCGCGATATGTTCGTTTACGATATGTTCTTTAATTGGGGTCAGGCGTTCTTTGATCGGTTTATTGAAAAGTGAAAAAATATCTTTTACCTTGGGAGGGCTAACCGTTTCGCTTTCTTCATATACAGAGCTTTCTTCTTGATAGGTATTACTATTCGTTTCAATAGGTGGTGAAGCAGCAGTTATTTGTGCTGGAGCAGAAGAATAAGGAGCGTGTTTAATATTCTTTTCTTGAGCATCTTGAGGGTTAAAAATCGGGGTATTATCAGGTGCCATTTCGCTTGCTACTTGCTTTTTAGGTGCAGGAGCAGAGTAGGGCGTATGCGTTGTTGCTCTTATTGATTCTTGGTAAGAAGGTGGGGTATAATCTTGTTCGAAAACAGTATTTGGATCGGATTTAAAAGGGGTTTTATCATAGGAACGAACAGGGGCTGAATAGACACTATTGGTATATTGATCTGTTTCAGTCGCGGCTTTCTTCCTTTTGAAAATTAAATAAGCAATAATGCTAAAAATACGTTTAAAAAAGCGAAGAATTCGTTGCCATTCTTGCTTGGATAATCCCATTGATAAAGGAATGAGTAATGCACACAAGATCAATCCTAATGACCAAATTAAGATCTTACCAGACAGTCCCAACGCATCAAAAGCAGCAGTAAAAGAGGTTTGAGCAATCACGAACCCCACAGAGCCACCAATGCCCGATTCACTGGGCCATTCAGGCGAATAATTATTGGAAACAAAAAGTGGAATAGCAGCAATAACCGCAGCACAGACAGGCAAAGCAAAGAACATCGTAATAATACGTAGGATAAATCCCTGTAAATGTTGATGCTTAATAATACGCCATCCCCATGCCATAAAAACAATAACGGGAAAAAAACTGGCGATTCCAACCCATTGGATTAACATATCAGATAAATACGCCCCAATATATCCCAGTAAATTGGTAGGGGATTGCGTTGATGATGTGTTAAAAGAAGGATCAGCAGGATTATAACTAATCAATGCGACGATCAATAGTAAAGCAAATACCCAAAGAATCCAGCCACTAAGCTGCACTACTCTTTTTCCAAATGCAGACTGTAATTCAGAAGAAATAATTTTTTCTGTTTTGTTATGACCGACCACAATGATTATCCGTTTGTTTGTATGATGGTAAAAAAGATTCTTTTAAGAATAGAGCTTCACTCTACCATATTGTTATATTTCCAGAATTTCAAATATGCGGCTCCTACTTTTCGTTCATTGACCAATGTTAATGACTGATCCATTAGTAATGTTTCATCAATAGCTGTTTCGGTAATAATGAATGCATCTTTTGATATACATTGATTTCTTTGTAAATGTTCGAACGTAATAGGGATGAGTTGTTGATGATAAGGCGGATCAAAGAAAACCAGATTACATAAACAATTGCTGAGTGTAGAGGTTAAAACATCTTTATATAGGATACTTTGTGCGTTTGCACGGCAAAGTTGAATGTTTTTTTCCAAAACCTGTCGTGTTTGCATGTTTTTTTCGAAAAAATAGGCTTTTTGTGCGCCTCGAGACAGTGCTTCGAGACCCAACGCACCCGTGCCAGCAAAAGCATCCAGAATAATTGCATTTTCTATAAAGGCGTTTCCTGCCCACGGCGCATGTAACAAGATATCGAACAAAGTTTGTCTTGCACGATCTGATGTTGGGCGTGTTTCTTTGCCCGTTGGGGTATATAATGTGGTGCCTTTATAGCGTCCTGCAATAATACGCATAATGATTTACTTTTTTTTGGATTCTGTGGGGTTCCAACCAAGTTGTTCTTTGATGACTTTTAAGGTGACCTCATCCAATCCGCTTTTGGGTAAAGTTCCAAGTTGAAATGGTCCATAGGAAATGCGGATTAATCGATTAACTTGCAAGTTAATATGTTGCATTACCCGTCTAATTTCGCGATTACGCCCTTCTTGTAAGGAAACGGTTAACCATGTGTTATTCCCTTTTTGAGAATCAATTTTAACATCGATGGGGGCATAATGAACGCCTTCAACCGTTATGCCTTTTTTAAGTCTATTAAAATCGTCTGGATTAATGGTGCCAAAAACACGAACGCGATAGCGTCTGGTCCATTGGCTGCTGGGCATTTCCAGTTTTCTAGCCAAAGCACCATCATTGGTTAATAATAACAACCCTTCACTATTTAAATCCAGACGACCGACACTGACCACACGCGGCATTGTTTCGGGAAGAGCTTCAAAAACGGTTTTACGCCCTTCAGGATCTTTGTGTGTGGTGATTAAGCCTACGGGTTTATGATAGCGCCATAAACGGGTGCGATCTGGTGGGGAAATTACTTGCCCATCCACTCGGATAATATCGTTTTCTTGTACAAAAGTTGCTGGTTGAGTGACAGGCTCATTATTTAACGAGACTTTACCCGCTTCGATCATGGTTTCTGCTTCACGGCGAGAGGCAACGCCTGCTCTTGCCAACCATTTGGCGATACGCTCTCCTTTAACAGCAGTTGGAGCATCAGAATTATTATTTTTGTTGTGCATAGAGTTTCGCCTTGGCAATTAACGCAGAGAAAATTTTACGATCAGGATATTCTATTCCAAATTCGGGGTGCCATTGTACACCAACAAAGAAATCTCGTGAAGGATCTTCAATTGCTTCGATAAGATTATCCTCGGCAACTGCAGAAACAATACCTCGCCCAGTAGATTTAATACCTTGATGATGAGAGGAGTTAACAGCCCATTGCGGTCTTTGGCTTAAAGTTGATAAAATGGTATTGGGTTGAATGATAACGCTATGGCTGCCTTGGTGAGGGGGTAAGTCTTGTTCATGAGGCAAAGCATCAGGAAGATCGTCAGGAAGGTGTTGATAAAGTTCACCGCCTAAAAAAACAGCCATTAATTGTGCGCCACCGCATATTCCTAATATAGGGATATTTCTTTCCCATGCGGCTTTTAAAAGTGTCAGTTCAAACGCAGTGCGTGCTTCGTTTAATTTAACGTTTGGGTGTATTTCTGTGTTGTTATATAAAGAGGGATGAATATCAAAATCTCCACCGCTAATTATCAGTCCATCAATTTGATTTAAAAGAACATCAATATTTTTAGGATTGAGTGGTGGAAGCCCGATAGGAATTCCTCCTGCTTCAATAGTTATTGTTGTATAATTTTTACGCAAAGCAAGCCAAGGATAGGCAGAATATCCATTGGATGAACCATTTAAAGCGTCAAGGGTAATGCCGATAATGGGTGGGGATTGGTTTGTCATTAATAGAATGATCTATCTTATAGAGAATGTGGATGAATATTATTCTTGTTTAAAAAGAAGTGTTCTGTTTGTCAAAGTCTCTTTATACATTATAAAAAAATAAATTTAGTTTTGAATGTAATATAGATAGTTGATTACATTGATTGATAGGGATGTCAGGTTGCAAAAAAAAGAATATTCTTTTTGGAAAATGGATGTCGCGTTGCATTTGGCACAATGTGCATTTGATGCGAATGAGGTTCCTGTTGGGGCATTAATTATATCACCAGAACGACATATTGTCGCCCAAGCCTTTAATCAAGTAGAACGCTTAAACAATCCTACAGCACATGCAGAAATATTGGCATTAGAACAAGCCTGTAAACGGCTGAATCAAAAACGGTTGGTTGGATATACATTAGTGGTTAATCTGGAACCTTGCCCTATGTGTGCAGCGGCAGCGATGCATTATCGAATAGATCGTATTGTTTTTGGTGCATATGATTCCAAAGGTGGGGGGACAGAGCATGGGGCTTGTATTTTTTCCCATCGGCAGTCTTTGCATCGTCCAGAAATTATTGGTGGCGTCAGAGAACAAGAAAGTCAAAAATTATTAAAAAAATTCTTTCAAAAAAGAAGAATAACTTCTTGTCAATTTTTGCCATAATTACCAATCATAATATGTCTTAACTATTCAAGATGATGGATTTTAAAATTAGGTGTTCAATGATTAATCTTTTAAATAAAGACAAAATGGTTAAAGTATTCTCTCAACTTATCCCTTATATACGTCAAGGGGTGATGGTCTCTCTATTGATGGGAAGTTCCATATCGTTGGTTGGAATTCCTTCAGTTTATGCCGCTGAAGGATCAAATTTATTGAATGAACATAGTGGGGCGATAAAACCCGTTACTTCTGCACAAAACCTGCCTAATTTTGTGAGCTTGGTAAAACAAGTCAAACCAGCGGTGGTGTCTATTACGACTAAAATGACCGTTGGTGGTGACGATCAAATGATGAGCGGATTTCCTGACAATGGAAATTTCCCTGGCGGTGGTGGTTTTTCATCCCCATTTCCTTTTCCAATGTTTCCTCAGCAAATGCCTAAACAGGTGGTAGAAGCTCGTGGATCTGGATTTATTATTTCCCCTGATGGCTATGTGGTGACCAATAATCATGTCGTCAAAGGGGCAAAGAAAATCACTGTTTCCCTTGAGAATGGGGCTAAATATCAAGCTAAGGTAATAGGGCTGGATCCAAAAACAGATTTAGCATTGTTAAAAATCCAGTCCGACAAGCCATTCCCATTTATTCAATTAGGGGATTCTAATGGGGTAGAACCCGGGGAATGGGTTGTGGCTGTTGGCGATCCATATGGTTTGGGTGGAACGGTAACGGCTGGTATTGTTTCAGCACGTGGGCGTGATATTGGTGACAGCCCGTATGATTCATTTATTCAAATTGATGCCCCAATTAATCGTGGGAATTCTGGAGGTCCATTATTCTCTCAAAATGGTAAAGTTATTGGTGTAAATACAGCTATTTTATCTCCATCAGGGGGGTCTATTGGGATTGGTTTTGCCATTCCATCAAATACAGTAAAAACGATTATCACCCAACTTGAAAAAACTGGTCATGTAACCAGAGGCTATATTGGGGTTGCGGCGCAATCTGTGACTTCTTCTATGGTCAAAGCATTAAAATTGCCTGAACCTGAACATGGTATTGCCCCTCAAGGGGCTTTGATTGCTTCGATTTCTCCCGACAGTCCTGCTGAAAAAGGAGGGTTGAATGTGGGGGATGTTGTACTTACATTAGATGGAAAACCGGTTCAAAATCCTCGTGAATTGGCAGTTCGAGTTGCTGGTATTACTCCGGGAACGGTTGCTAAATTTGTTGTTTTGCGTGATGGTGTTAAAAAAGAGCTTTCTATCAAAGTTGCGAATTTAAATGATGGTAAAGAAGACGATAAGCAAGAGGTTAAAAAGCCAAGTAATATTGGGGTGGCATTGTCCCCTTTAACGCCTGATGTCAGACAGCAAATTGGGGTTGATGAAACGGTCAAGGGAGTGGTGATTAGTGCAATCAAAAGTGGTTCGCCCGCAGATCGTGCAGGTTTACAACCTGGTGATGTGATTGTTTCAGTGGATAATCATCCCGTCAATAATCCTAATGCTGCGACGGATGCAATTACAAATGTTCTGAAAAAAGATTCAAATGTTTTATTAAGAATATTGAGAGGAAACCAATCTTTATTTGTTTCCATTAGTATAAGTGATACTGAATAGATCAATATTGTGAATTAAGAACTTTAAAAGTCAGAGGTTTTTTCCTCTGGCTTTTTTATTTATTTGGTAAGATCAAAAGAATTTGACAGCTTTATAAAGCTGAATTAAAAGCTAATTCGAAATATATAGGAGATGATATCCTCCTTATAAACTGCCGCTTTTTTTGCGGATGATGATATCTACGTCAAGCCGGTTTTGTACGGAACGCGTAGATCTGTACCTATCTGGCAATGTTATTTGTATAAAAGGATAGAATATGTTTAATTCCATTTTGATGATTAGTAGTGGTGGTGCTTTAGGGTGTTTGCTGCGTTGGTGGCTTGGGTTGTCTTTGAACGCTTTGTTTCCGTACATGCCATTGGGCACATTTGTTGCTAATTGTATTGCTGGATATTTAATTGGTGTGGCGATGGCAATATTTTTACTCATCCCTTCATTAGAGCCTTGGTGGTTATTTATTGTCACTGGTTTTTTAGGGGGGCTATCTACGTTCTCAACCTTTTCTTTGGAAGTTGCAATGGCTTTACAAGAAGGACGTTTTTTTTGGGCAGGAACCGAGATTGTGACCCACGTTGTCTGTTCTGTTGTGTTAACGATACTGGGAATGGTAACGGTTAATTCGTTGCGATAACAATTCATATCTTTTAAAAATAAATTTAAGATTTTAATTGTAGGAATTGTTCGGGTTTTTTACAGATTTTGTTTAAAATAACCATCTAAGAGCCTGACTGATAATTAATTTGAGTGATTTCAGTATATTTATGATTCTCTGTTGTTAGCACAACGACGGAGGCTCAAATGACTTGGACCAAAATCACTCGCAAGCAATTCCTACACTTTATAGATAATTACAGCCTCATTCAATATTTGCGATAAACCCCTTCTTCATTCATGTTTAATGTTCTTTGATTTTTTCTAAAAATCATGCACATCATCAAGGTCGCTAAAGCGAGTAAATTCACCTTCGAAGAAGAGGTCAACTTTCCCCGTGGGACCATGACGTTGCTTTTCTAAGATTAACTCGGCTTTATTATGAACTTTATTCATATCAGCTTGCCATTTTTCCAAAGCAATTTGGTATTTATCTTCGCTTTCAAAAGCAATGGGTTTCGGCATACGTTGTTGTAGGTAGTATTCATCACGATAAACGAACATCACAGCATCTGCATCTTGTTCAATAGAGCCGGATTCACGAAGATCAGATAGCTGAGGACGTTTATCTTCTCTATTTTCAACTTGTCGAGAAAGCTGGGATAAAGCAATGACAGGAATTTCAAATTCTTTGGCTAGGGCTTTTAATCCTTGGGTAATTTGAGAAATTTCTAATACGCGGCTTTCTAGGCGATTGCCAACCGATGGGCGCATGAGTTGAAGATAATCTACAACAATTAAATTTAATCCTCTGGTTCTGGCTAGTCTACGGCAACGTGTTCGCATGACAGATAGGCTGATTGCTGGGGTGTCATCAATATATAAAGGCAGTTGTGAAAGCTCTCGGCTTACTTGAACGAATTTATCGAATTCTTTTTGTCCAATTTCACCACGGCGAATCCGTTCGCTCGATACTCTGGATTCTTCGGATAAAAGACGGGTGGCTAATTGTTCAGAGGACATTTCCAAAGAGAAAATCGCTACTGTGCCAATGGGTTTATTAGAGTTAATTTGTGTTTCAGCATTGCGTAACAGACTTTTTGCAGCATTAAAGGCAATTTTAGTGGCTAATGCTGTTTTTCCCATAGCAGGGCGACCCGCAAGAATAATGAGGTCGGCGGGATGTAATCCACCTGTTCTTTTATCTAGATCCTTTAGACCTGTTGATAAACCAGCAACGCCACTGGAATTTGAAAAAGCATGATTGGCAATATTGATCGCTTCAGTCAAAGCGTTTTCAAAGGAAACAAAACCGCTTTCTTGCCCTTTGTGGGTGGCAAGTTTAAAGAGTTTTTCTTCTCCCAAAGAAATTTGATCTGATCCTGTGATCTCCATATTAGACTCAAAAGCATCATTGACGATATCTTCGCCAATATCAATAAGTTGTCTTCTGATCCAAGCATCATGAATGGTTTTGCCATAGTCTTTGGCATTAATAATACCCACCATCGATTTTAAGAGTTGTCCAAGATACGCAATCCCACCGACCTCATCGAGAATGCCAGCATGTTCAAATTCAGCTTTGAGCGTAACGGCATCGGCAACTTGACCTGCTTCGATACGACGAACAATAGCATCATAGATCTTACCGTTGATAGGATCGGCAAAATGTTCGCTGATTAAAAACTCAGCAACTTTTTCATAGGCTTTATTATTGGTTAATAATGCACCTAGCAAAGATTGCTCGGCTTGAATATTCGCAGGAGGAAGGCGTTGAGAGATACCTAATAATGGAGAAGATGGCTCTGTTTTCGATTCTAAACTAGTCACGTTTTATAATATCACTTTTTAAAATTATTGTCTGTTGTGAATTGTGGGGAAATCTGTGGATAATGTGGATTATTTTAAAGTGTGATGCAGTTGCATATACCCGCTGATGATATGGTAAAAAGAACTGGTTGGAATTTTGCTATTATTATAAGTATAACAATGGGTTAACTGGTCTTGCCACGTGCCAGTCGGACAATTGTTAAAATAGCGTCGTAATAAATTATCAATGATTTTTCCAAGATGTTGATAACTTTTTTCATCATGCATCAAGCTGGTTGCACGAATTGCCTCTGTCTGCACCCATAATCGAGCAGATTTATTGACCATGGTTCCATCTTTTTGCACTTTATCAGCAACCAAGCCTGTGACTTGATCGACAGCATAATTTTCATTAAATTCATACATGCGTTTTATTTCAGTTCGATGGCTTATCCCTGTTAATCGTTCATATTCAGATAAAAGCCAAACCCATTCATATTGATGCCCCGGTTCGACTTCTGTTTTAGAAGGGTAAGGTGCAGAGATCCAATTTTCAACAAAATATTCCTCTAAAACGCCAGCATTGTGATTGAATAATTTGGTTTTAAAGAGATGAATCAGTTTATGCGCCATTCCAAGGTCTTGTTCTGCACCTGTTACTTCATATAAAGCTAAGACTGCTTCTAATAGATGCATATGTGGATTTTGTTGTCGATAATCGGGGATTAAAGGAACAATATTTTTATATCCCCCCTGAGGATACGCCATAAAGCGTTCAATCCATTGGATGGTTTGTCGAGCTTGTTGGATTGGTTTGCGATTATTGCTGAGGCGAGCATACCATGCCAAAGAAAAGATTATAAAAGCAAGATCATATAAATCTGAGGACGCATTTAATATCTGTCCTTCACGTGTCAGGCTCTTTGCCCATTGTCCTTCACCCAATTGAGCATTTTGCATAAAATGATAAATTTGCTCGGTAATTAAATTGGCTTGTGTCCACCCTAGTAAAGCACCTTGGGTAAAGCTGTATAATTGACGCGCTTGAACGCGGAGGCGTTTATATCCTGGTAGATCAGGAGAGCCATCCATTTTTAGTTGTTCATGTGCACCCCACTGAAATGGTTTTTGTTCAGAACCATCCCCACCGATTGTTCCCCAATAGGGAAGTGCAGAATCAAATAACCAACGGGTAAATAGGTCATATTGACTGTGGATATGATGGGGAATGCTCATTTTATTTCCATTAATGTACAAACGTCAAAAACCTTAAGAATTAGCAATCTTATCAATAATATTAGTTGTCGAAAAGCCTTCTTGTAACTCTGCCAAAATGACTTTTCCACCATTTTGTTCAACAATATCCCGACCAACCACTTCTTTATTGTGATAGTCTGCTCCCTTGACTAAAATATCAGGCTTAAAAAGATGTATCAGATTAAAAGGTGTATCTTCGTCAAAAGCAACCACGGCATCAACATATCGTATTGCGGCCATAACTTGGGATCTGCTGATCAGATTATTAATGGGTCTTTGATCGCCTTTCAGGGCTTTGATACTGCGGTCAGTATTCAGGGCAACAATCAAACGATCACATTGTGCTCGTGCTTTTTTAAGTAATGCAATGTGACCTGGATGAATAATATCGAAACAACCATTAGTGAAACCAACAACAAGATTTTGTTTTTTCCACGATTTGACTTGTTCTAATAATTGATCTGGATGTAACAAAGACGGTGAAATCGTTTCAGAAAAACTGCGTGGGTCTTGTGCCTTCAGCTCATTTATTACTTCGGCAATGGTTGTGGTAGAGGTTCCTGCTTTGGCAACAACAACACCCGCAGCAGCATTGGCAATATGCATGGCTTCGGTTAAATCATATCCAGCAGCATAGGCGAGGGTTAAGGTGGCAATTACCGTATCCCCAGCACCAGAAACATCGAACACTTCTCTGGCACGAGAAGGAATGGTTGCTGCAGGCTTTCCACGTTCAATTAAGGTCATGCCTTTTTCTGATCGTGTAATTAAAACAGCTTGCCCTTGAGTGGCTTGTAACAATGTTTTACCAGCTTGTTCAAAATCTTGGTCATTATTTAAAGGATATTGAACGGCTGTGCTTGCTTCTTTAATATTGGGCGTTACACAGGTTGCATATTGATATAATGAAAAATCAGATGATTTAGGGTCAACAAAAACAGGAAGGTTATGCTGTTTTGCTTGTTGCATCGTATGTTTCATAACAATGGGATGACATACACCTTTGCCATAATCAGAAATAATAATGGCATCGACTTTGGAGACTGCTTGGTCAATTGATTGTAATAATTGGGAGACTTCATCGTGATGCAGTGGGATCAAACTTTCTTCGTCAGCACGAATGACTTGTTGATTTGCAGCAATAAAACGAGATTTGCAAATAGTCGGACGATATTGAGATTTGACGAGGTAATGATCTGTAATATTTTGGGTTTGGGTAAGATTTTTAATATTTTCAGCATATTCATCTTGTCCAATAAGCCCAATTAAAATGGCTTTACCCCCTAACGATAAAATATTATTGGTAACGTTTCCTGCCCCGCCTAACATTTCTTTCTTATCGTTTAATTGTAGAACTGGCACAGGCGCTTCAGGAGAGATACGTTGCACGTTTCCATAAATGAAGCGATCTAGCATGACATCACCAATACATAAAATCGTAACTTTGGAAAAATCCATGAGGATTACTTTCGAACGTTAAAGAGTGAAAGAATGCGTAAAGGCATGTAAAAAATTTTGACGCTCAGTCTTTAAGCGTTCGGCTGTGAGGATTGCTTCTATTTGAGCAATAGCATCGTCAAGTTTATTGTTAATGACAACATAATCAAATTCTTCCCAGTGCTCTATTTCGCTCAAAGCAGCATGCATTCGTTTTTGAATTTCATCTGCATGATCCGATGCTCTGTTGGTTAGGCGTTTTTCCAGTTCTTCTAATGAAGGGGGAAGAATAAAGATGCTGACGACATCATCGGGCAATGCTGCTTTGATTTGACGTTGACCTTGCCAATCAATATCAAAAATAATATCTTTCCCTTCGCTTAGATGTTGTTCAACAGGGGCTTTGGGTGTGCCATAGCCTTTGTCAAAAACAATTGCCCATTCTAAAAGCTCACCATTGTCAGCTTGAGTATTAAATTGTTCTTTGGTGATGAAATGATAGTGAATGCCGTCTATTTCGCCTGGACGAGGCAAGCGCGTTGTTACTGAAATCGATGGAAATAAATTTTTCTGGGAGGCTCTAAGCGCATTGGCAATTGTTGATTTTCCAGCACCTGAAGGGGCAGAAAGCACAAAACAAATCCCTCTTCTTTGGGCAGGCTCAACGGGGTTAGAAGATAGCTTAGACATAAAATTCCTCCACGACGTATCTGTTTGATGATTATCTATACCAGAAATTATGTCTTTCATAAACAAGCAAGGTGACGATAAATAGAGATAATCAACATAAGATGTGAGAGAATGAATTTTAGTTAATCCCTTGGGTAGTTGACCAAGGGATATAAGGGAGTATCAATTAATAACGGATAACGGTTCGAATAGATTTTCCAGCATGCATCAAGTCAAAGGCTTGGTTAATTTGATCTAAAGGCAGCTCGTGCGTAATAAAATCATCTAATTGGAATTTACCTTGTAGGTAATCATTAACAATATTTGGTAGCTGTGAGCGTCCTTTAACTCCACCAAATGCAGAACCGCGCCATACACGTCCTGTTACCAGTTGGAAAGGTCGGGTTGAGATTTCTTCGCCTGCACCTGCAACACCGATAATGATCGATTCCCCCCATCCTTTGTGGCAACATTCCAACGCAGAGCGCATGACTTTGACATTACCAATACATTCAAAAGAAAAATCTACCCCGCCATTGGTTAGTTTAACAATGACATCTTGAATAGAGTTTTGGTAATCTCTTGGATTAATACAATCTGTTGCACCTAGTTTTTTGGCTAGGTCAAATTTGTCAGTATTGATATCAATGGCAATAATACGACCTGCTTGTGCAGCTTTTGCCCCCATAATGACAGAAAGTCCAATGCCGCCTAGTCCAAAAACAGCGATTGTATCACCAGGCTGCACTTTGGCAGTATTCGTAACAGCACCCATGCCCGTTGTAATACCACATCCTAGTAAGCATGCTTTTTCTAAAGGAGCATCTTTGCTGATTTTAGCAACAGAAATTTCAGGAACGATTGTATATTCAGAGAAAGTTGATGTTCCCATATAGTGAAAAATAGGCTTGCCATCTTTGAAAAAACGCGTCGTTCCGTCGGGCATTAACCCTTTACCTTGGGTGACGCGAATAGCTTGGCATAGATTGGTTTTCCCTGATAAGCAATAGTCACATTTCCCACATTCAGGAGTGTATAAGGGAATGACATGATCCCCTACGGAAAGACTGGTGACACCTTCACCAACAGCTTGAACAATTCCTGCACCTTCATGCCCTAAAATAGCAGGAAAAATCCCCTCTGGATCAGCACCTGATAATGTATAGGCATCCGTATGGCAAACCCCTGTTGCCATAATACGGATCAGCACTTCTCCTTTTTGAGGAGGCATTAAATCAACTTCTTCGATAGAAAGAGGCTGCTGAGCTTGCCATGCAACAGCAGCACGTGTTTTAATAAATTCCAATTTTAATCCTTTAAGTTTGTATTTTTAATCGTGAGGCACCAATTGAGGATGAGTCATTCGGTATCTCATTAAGATCATAATACAAATTGCAGCCAAACCTGCAACTATGGCAAGAGAAAGACCGTAATTATTATTAAAATATTCGGCAATATAAATTTGTATAATTAAATTGGCTGAAGCAAACAAATTGCCCATTTGATAAAAGAATCCAGGCAGAACCGTGCGTGTGCTGGCAGGTAATAATTCGTTTAGATAAACAGGAATAACGCCCCAAGCCCCTTGTACCATAAATTGCATAATAAAGGCACCAACGCCAAGTAAAATCATATCATTTGAAAACGCCCACAAAGGAATGGCAAACAAAGATAAACCAGCAGCCAATGCGATTGCTTTAGAACGCCCAATTTTCTGAGATAGACTGCCAAAAAAGATTCCCCCCATAATAGAGGCGATATTGTAGGCAATCGCAATTCCTCCAACAATATGAGACGTGAAATGATGTTGCTCTTTTAGGAATAAAGGATAAGAATCTTGAGTACCGTGGCTGAACAGATTAAAACAGGTCATTAATATGATGGCAAATAAACATACCTGCCAATTGTTCATAGCAATGGGTAAAATACGGGTTCGTTTTGCTTTTTCTTGGTTTTTTGCAGCCAACCATACAGCAGATTCTTGAACGAAAAAATGGATAAAAATAACAAGTAAGATTGGAAAAGCACCAATAATAAATAGATATCTCCAACCCAGAGAATCAAAGAATAAAGCATAAACAACCGATGCGGTTAAATATCCCAAAGGATATCCTGCTTGAAATAGCCCTGAAATAAACCCTTTTGATTCCTTAGGGATTGTTTCAAATGCTAAGGAAGAGGCTACTCCCCAAACGCCACCCATTGCAACGCCATAAACACATCTGATTAAAAGAAAGATGATTAAATTAGGTGCAAAGGCAGATAAAGCACTTAATATTGAAAATAAAGCAACATTTCCCATTAAAACAGGTTTTCGCCCATATTGCTCGGCCAATCTTCCGATAAAAAAGGCACCGACTGGGCGAAGGGCTAATGTTAAAAATATAGCAATGGATACCGATTTTTTGGTAACAGAAAAGCTGGTCGCAATATCGTCAATAACAAAAACAAGTAAAAAGAAATCGAAAGCATCTAGTCCCCAACTGCTGAGGGCAGCAAAAACAGTGTTTATTTGATTTGCAGACCATTTTTTCATAGATTTATCCTTTGGTTTGGTAGGAGTAATTTGAAATAAGGTTTTACGTTAAAGAGTTTTCAATTCTCCAGCAAATCACAACTATGCTATTTCGTTATTGAGGGATTATAATGGGTTTTTGTAATTATTTTCAAAGTGAGTGAGGTACATAGAATATATTATTTTGTTTGTCAGTTGTTGATTTTAACATATTGAAAAATAGGTTAATTATGGCGTAATTGCTTTATACGAGTTATTTATAAAGCATAATCTGACATCCTGAATTTCAGAGAGTATATTGTATATTAGTTACTCATTTAAAGTATTTTATAAAGATAATTATGATGCGGAATAAAACATTTCATTCAATATTAATTACAGGTGCTTCTTCTGGAGTAGGGCGTGTGGTGGCATTATATCTTGCTGCTCCTGATGTACGTTTATTTTTAGGAGGGCGAAACCAAACAAATTTAGAAAAAGTTGCTGATGAATGTAAATCTTTGGGTGCTGTTGTAGAGATGAAAAGTTTAGATGTCTGCGATCGGCAAGGCATGGAGGAGTGGATTTACTCTGTAGGTCATTTGGATTTTGTTTTGGCTTGTGCAGGGGTTTCGATAGGTACTGTGGATGCAACCTCTCAACATACTCTTCCTGAAAGTTCAGATAAAATTCGTCAAATTATGCGAACGAATATTGATGGTGTTTTAAATACAGTCTTGCCAGCCATTGAAGTGATGCGTCAACAAAACCTTAATTCGGACGATATTCGTGGTAGGATTGCTGCGGTTGCATCTGTGGCAGGGTTTGTGAATTCAGCTTGGGCACCTTCGTATTGTGCATCGAAATCAGCGGTTGATCGGTTTATGGTTTCAAGCGGTGGGTCTTTAGAAAAGTTAGATATTTATTTATCGAGTATTTGTTGTGGGTTTATTCGCACGCCTATGACAGCCAATCACAAATTTAAAATGCCAGGATTAATGGATGCAGATACTGCGGCAAAATTAATTGTGCAAGGCGTATTGAGTAAAAAGAGGCGTATTATATTTCCTGTGTGGATGGTGGTATTGGCTAGAATGATTGATTTATTACCAGTAACTTTGTTGGAAAAATTGTATTTACCCTATTTAGAAAAAAATCATAAAAATTGATATGGTGAAAGATAGAAAGAAGATTGATCTGCTGGTTATTATTAAAGTATTTTCTTGAAAAAAAGATCATCATTATTCTTAAAAGCTGATACAGTCGGGGCGATTGATTATATATTGTCTTGAATAAGGTTGTTTGATAGTGATGAAGACGTCTGCTGATACAAAAGCGTTTCATAAACCGCGTTTTTGTGAAGGCTCAATCATGCGGCATGTGGTTGTCATGGCTGGTACAGGTACAGTTGGATTAATGGCTGTATTTCTTGTTGATTTTTTAAATCTTTTTTATATTTCCAGACTGGGGAATTCTAATTTTACAGCAGCGATAGGCTTTGCAAATGCGATTGGTTTTTTACAGATGGGCGTTTGTATTGGTATGTCTATTGGCGCAGTTGTGATTACCGCACGATTAATTGGAGCGGGTCAACCAGAATGTGCCAAGAAAATGGTGACATCATTTATCATATTTACAATTTTTCTAATGATTATTATTGGTTTGTTGGTTGCAATTTTTAATCGTGAGATTTTATATCTTCTGGGTGCCAGAGATGTTGTTTTAATCCAAGCCAGCCATTTTGTAATGATTGTGTCTCCTTTTTTATTTTTGATTGCTTTGGGGATGGTATTGTCGGGTTTGCTTAGGGCAATGGGGGATGCCAGGCGTTCGATGAATGTCACAATCATTGGTGCTTTGGTCGCAGGGATTATGGATCCTATTATGATCCTTGTTTTGAATTTAGGATTAGAAGGCGCTGCGATTAGTACTATTTGTTCTCGATTGGGTGTGGCTGTGTTGGGATTCTATAGTTTAAAGCGCTATCAACTCATAGAGAAACCGCATTGGAATGATATTTTTTCTGATTCATTAAAAATATTAAAAATCTCGTTTCCAGCAATTCTGACGAATTTGGCAACGCCTGTGGGTGGGTTATTTGTGATTCATACGATGTCAAATTTTAACAGTGATGCGATTTCAGGTCAAACGGCTATTGATCGTATGATCCCAGTCGCATTTGCTTTTGTCTTTGCATTAACAGGATCTGTTGGACCTATTATTTCACAGAATTTTGGTGCAGGGCTCAGAGAACGTATGCAGGAAACTTTAGTTGTTTCTTTAAAACTCGTTTGTTTATGTGTTTTTTGCGCATGGGGGATTTTTTATATTGGTCAAGATATCTTTGTTAAAATGTTTGCTTTAAAAGCAGAGGGGGAGGCATTGATGCGATTATTTTGTAATTGGGTCATTATTAATAATTTGTTTCTAGGAATGTTGTTTGTTTCTAATACAGCGTTTAATAATCTGGGATATCCTTTATTTGCTACGTTCTTTAACTGGGGGCGTGCGACTTTGGGAACGATTCCTTTTGTGACAATTGGTGCTTCTTATGGTCCTCAAGGGGTGTTGATCGGGCAATCTTTGGGTGTTATTCCTTTTGGAATTATGGCGGTTTGTTGTGCATTTTTTCTTATAAAAACAATTCAAATGAACAAACCAATATAACGAGGATATATTTGATTTAGTGATTTAACATATCCTGTTTATATTGTTTGTTCCATTTATATAATATCGGTAAGAATAATAGTAAAATAACCAAAGCAATTCCTGCTAGACATAGCAGGTTCCAAAATAGCCCTTGATAAATAATTAACGTTTTTTCAGGGGAAAGGTTATTCATATCAGGTGGTGCTGCAATATTAGCAATAATCCCACCAATATACATTGCAATCCCTGATGCCATCAGATAAGACCCCGTCATAAATCCATTGATAGAGGCAGGGACATAACGTGCGACGACAGCTAAACCTAGACCGCTGGTTAATAATTCCCCTAAAGATAAAAAGAAATAACCACTCACCATGATCCAAGAAGATACATGAGGGGTTGTGTTATAAAGACATGCAAGCCACCAAATGAAGAACCCTATGGCGACAAAGAAAAATCCCGCGATAAACTTTGTTGCAATAGAAAAATCTTTTTGTTTGCGACCAAGAGTTGCATATAGTTTGGCTAAGAGTGGGCTGAGTATCATAATCCAAATAGGGTTTAATGCCTGAAACTGTCCTGGTGACCAGTTGAATAAGTGATAGGAACCAATTGCAAAGGACAAATCAACATTACGCAGGGCAAAAAAAGTCAAAGACGTTGACATTTGTTGATAAAATACATAATAGAGCATGCCTTCAAAAGTCAGTAAGTAAACAATCCTGAGACCTGAACGATAGGTTGAATCCATTTTAAAATATAGCTGTACCCACAAAGCCAAGATCAAGAGTGCAGCACCAATTACACACCATTGAGCAACGGCAGGAAATGTTATAATCACAGTAATCAAAGCAACGGAAGCAATGATACCTAAAAAGATATAGATTAGGATAGAGGCAGGGATAGGTCGTTGATCTGTTGATGACACATAAGAGGCAAGTCTTTTTTGTGTAAGTGAATAATTGGTAATTCCTAATAACAACCCAATAAAACACGCGATAAAAGCGGCATCCCATCCATAATGATCTTTTAAATATGGGCATAATAACATGGAGACCGTTGATCCGACATTAACAGCCATATAATAAAGTGTAAAAGCAACATCCAATTGACTGTCATTATCTTCATAAATACGGCGAACCAAAGTGGCTGCATTGGGTTTAAATAAACCATTTCCTGTGCTGATAATTGCCATGGTAATATAAATACCACCCGTATAATGCATGGCAGAGGCCAAAAGTAAATATCCCAAAGCAAGGATAATACTGCCATACAGCATGGCTCTTTGATTGCCTAAGATCTTATCCCCAATCCATCCCCCCAAGGCAGGGGCCGCATAAGTCATCGTGCCAAAAGCTGCGATTAATAGATTGGCATTATAATCACTAAATTTCATATATTGGCTAAGGAATAACACCAAAATGCTCTGCATACCGTAATAGCCAAAGCGTTCCCAAAGCTCAATGAATAAAACAACTGAAAAGGCATTGTTTTTTTGTTTTAATGAAGTGGATGTCATTACCATTTATGCCTAGATGAAGTGGGTGGATCAATTAAAGTAAACTTCTGAATAGTTTGCTTATTTCAATATTTGCTGATTTTCCGGTAAAGTCTATTAATATGTATATATAATTTTATCAATGTATATATTATATAAACAAATTGCGAATATATTGTATAAACAGATTGAAATATGACTATTATACTCTTTTGAAGTATTTTAATTTGAGAAGATCAAGATGTTTTCTAATATAGAAAAAAATAAATGGTTACAAGCTGTATCCTATCTTTTGATGGGGGCAACGCTAATGATAACTCATACGAATAATGTGATAGCAAAAACACCCAAAAAAGAGCCTGCCCCTAATATCTCACATGGCAACAATCCGAATTCCTCAGTCGATGTTATGGATTTATCTGTCCTGCCAGCGATCAAAGGGAATGTGAAGCAATATTTGCCAACCCCTTATGGAAACTTAGGAGGGCTATTATTAAGTGATGGTACTCAGATTATGTTTTCTACGATGTTTGGTGAGGCAGTCAAAACATTTGTTCGCCCAGGACAAAATGTTACTATTCGTGGATTGAAAGCAAAGCATTTACCTTTGTTACAGGCTTTTTTAATTGAGAATGAAAAGGGTCAGAAAATTCAAGAGGATAGTCCAGAGGCAGGATTCTCTCCAGTGCCGATTACAGGACCTGATTTGTTTGTACAAGGACAAGTTGCGCAGTTGTTGCATAATTTGCAAGGACAAGTGATGGGTGTGGTGCTTAAAGATGGCACCGTTGTGTATATTCGTCCATCGGATATTGGAAAGCTAGGGTTTGGTTTGCAACTTGGTGTTTCTTTGTATGTTCGAGGAATGGGCAGCTTTACGTCTATGGGGAAAGCATTGCAAGCTCGGTTGATTGGTCAAACAAAAGATCACATGGTTGAGTTGTTGCAGATTAATGCCCCCCCCTTTGGTGCTCCTGCTGGCAGTCCTGCTTATGATTATATTCCACAATAGTTGATTTTATTTAATTTAAATCTATAAAACGTTACACAATATGATAATTTTTTGATACGATAAAATTATAAAATTGCGTAATCGTTAGTATATAATGTTTGTGCTAAGAGAGTAGATAATATTTAAAGTAGTTGCCGATTTGCAAATGTGATGAATTAGCTGTGAGAAATGTAAAAAAAATATTGCCTTTCTTGCGTAAATAGTCTTTTTTACGAACTGAGTTAACTTGTGATGGACTTGAAGAAAGAGGAGGGGGTATCTTTGGAAGAAGATGCAAAAAAGAAACAGCTCGATTCTTTTGATAAGAAATTACAAGATTTTGAGTCACGATTGAATCCTTCGAAAAAGCATAATCACTCTCAATCTTTTGGGGGCGATAATGATTTGTGGAAGTTTGTTTTAAGGTCAGGAGTAGAGCTTTTCTCTGCGTTTTTAGTTGGGATTATGATTGGATATGGGCTCGATTATTGGTTATCAACCCGTCCACTATTTATTGTCATATTTTCCTTTCTAGGGATGGGTGCAGGTGTGCTTAATGTCTGGCGTATTGTTAAACCTGGTGATATAAAGTCAAAATGATTTTGTTTTTTCGTAAAAGATTCGATTTGGTGTTGGGAGAAAAATAGTGGCCGGTCACAAGATAGACGCACTCGGTCAATTTGAATTGCATGAAGTTTTTGGTGGATTGGGTGTTTATTTTACTCAATCTGAACTGATGATGGTTATTGCAGCAATTATTGTTCCTGTGGCGATTTATTTCGGAATGCGTCATAAAGCTGTTGTGCCTGGTCGTTATCAGAGCGCAACCGAGATGTGCTATGAATTTATTCATGGTATGGCTATTGGAACGATGGGAGCCAAAGGAAAGGGATTTTTTCCTTTTATATTTGCTTTGTTCTTTTTTATATTAACAGGGAATTATTTGGGGCTTTTACCATTTTCTTTTGCTTTTACCAGTCATATTGTTGTGACTGTAACGTTGGCTTTGATGGTGTTTGTTTTATCAATTCTTGTTTCGTTAAAAAACCAAGGATTGAAGTTTTTTGCTCACTTTATGCCTGCAGGGGCGCCAATTGCTATGGCACCTTTGCTTGTTCCTATTGAAATTCTATCTTACTTATCCAGACCAATTAGTTTGTCAATTCGTTTATTTGCAAATATGGTTGCTGGACATGTGATGTTGGAAATGTTCGCAGGCTTTACAATTTTGTTAGCTACAGGATTGGGATTGGCATTGGGTGGCCCGTTGGGGATTCTCCCTATTTTGTTGAATATGGCTTTGACTGCACTTGAATTATTGGTGGGTGCATTACAGGCCTATGTTTTTGCAATTTTGACTTGTATGTATTTACAAGAAGCAATAGAGCATTAACTTCAGTTTCGTATTAACTTTATTTATTTTTTAGTATCAAGGAAAGAAATCAAATGGATCTTACCCTTATTACAGCCGCAAAACAAATTGGTGCTGGTTTAGCTGTTATCGCATTGTCTGGTGTTGGTATCGGTATTGGTAATATTTTTGCAACCCTCGTCAGCAGCATTGCTCGTAATCCAGCTTCTCGCCCACATGTATTTGGTTTGGGTATGTTGGGATTTGCTCTCACGGAAGCTGTTGCGCTTTATGCACTACTGATCGCTTTCCTTATTCTCTTTATGTAAGGGGGGTCTTTACGTGAGACGCTTTTCAGCCCGTTTTTCCCGTCTGGTGGCGTCTCTCGTGGGTGGAGGGGTGCTTAGCTTATTGCTGGCGCCTGCTTTATCCACGAATGCCATGGCTGTTGGTATGCCCCAGATGGATTTTAAAAACCCGTTGGTTATGGCTCAGGTTATCTGGGTTTTAATCATCTTTTTTTGTTTTTTTCTTGCTGTAAAATATTTTTCTATTCCACAGATTGAACATGTTGTTCATAATCGCCGTTCAAAAATTGATGGGGATATGGATTCTGCTAGGCAAGCAAAGGCTCAGGCAGATAAAGCTGTTGAAGCGTTAAATAAAACACGTCGTGAAGCAGCAGCAGAAGCACAAACAAAAATAGATTCAATTATCCAAGAAACAAGGGTTGCTTCTGCAAAACAAATGCAAGAATTGCAAGCACGTCTTGACAATGAAATGCGTGAAGCAGAAACTCGTATTGTTGAAGCGCGTAATGGTGCTTTGAAACAAGTTGATCAAATGGCGAAAGATGTCGCGCAAAGTTTGCTGAAACAATTATTAAAAGAGGACGTTCAAGGCGAAATCGTTAATAATAAAGTTCAACAAGTTTTGACAGCAAAGTCTTAGTAGGCAGAGAAAAAATGGATTTATTAAACGACCCTCGATTTTGGTCTGCGCTTGCTTTTGTTTTGTTTTTTGTCTTTTTTGGTAAAAAAATATGGCATCCGTTGGCTGCGGCTATGGATAATAGAACAAACCGAGTAAGGCAAGAGCTTGAAGAAGCTAGCCGTCTACGTCGTGAGGCTGAAGAGATTTATACAGCTGCTCAGAAAGAGCATGAAGCGGCAAAGCTTGAAGCTGAAAAAATGCTTGCGGCATCTAAAGAGGCTGCAGAGCGTATTGCTGAAAATGCTAAGAAAGAAGCTGATGTAGCTGCTCGTCGTCATGAAGAGTTGGTTCGTCTTCGCTTGGCAGCATCCGAGCAAGACGCTATTAATATTGTTCGCCGTGAGGCAGCAGATGTTGCAGTTAAAGCTGCTTATGAAGTGATTTCTTCTGTATTAACAGAAGAAAAAGACAGTTCTTTGATTGATAATGCGATTGCTGATTTACCAAAAGCGCTTGCTGAAGAACGTCACGTTGCTTAATTTTTTTTCGTCTCGTTAGGGTCCAATGGCCAGTGTAATTTCAATTGTCGTTACGGTTTTAAACGAGGCGGAAAATATTTTTCCTGTTTGTCGCGAGATCGCGGGTATGCTTGTAGAACTTCCTGATTGTGAAGTGATCTTTGTTGATGATGGAAGTACGGATCAAACGTTAAATCAATTAATAGAAGTTAAAAATACGTTTTTACCTTCTTTGGTTATTTTATCTCATAATCATCGTTGTGGAAAATCTGGTGCATTATTGACGGCTATTGCTGGTGCTCAAGGTCAATGGATTGCTACGATGGATGGGGATGGGCAAGATGATCCCAAAGAAATAATTTCCATGTGGAAAAAATCTCAACAGTATAAAGGGCGTGAACCTTTAGTCGTTGGGGTTCGTTTAAAGCGAAACGATAATTTCTCTCGTCGCTTTGCAACGATTTTTGCCAATGGATTGCGCCGTAAATTATTAAAAGATGGTTGTGTAGATACAGGTGCGCCGATGAAGTTATTTCTTAGAGATGATTTTATGAAATTGCCTCATTTTGAAGGGTTGCATCGTTTTTTGCCAGCTTTATTAGGGCATTATGGTGTACCGCTGGTTTGTCACGAGGTTCATCATCGACAACGATTAAATGGTGTATCCAAATATACGAATTTTAACAGAGCTTTGGTTGGTATTCGTGATTTATTGGGTGTGATATGGCTGCTTAATCGGATTCGCCTACCTAAAAAAATTACAAAATATTAATTATAATCAAAGGGATAAAATGACCCTTTCTTCTTTACAAAAGTCTTTTCGTTTAAAGGCAAGTCATTATATATGGCTTGCCTTGTTTGTTTTTGTTTTGTTTTTGCCTGGACGTGCGACGCTTCCTCCATTGGATAGAGATGAAGCAAGATATATGCAAGCAACGTCTCAGATGATCGAAAGCCAAAATTATATCGATGTGCGTTTTCAAGATAAACCACGGTATTTACAGCCTGCAGGGATTTATTGGCTGGAGGCAATAGCGGTTAAAGCTGCCAAAGCAACAGGAATGGTAAAGGATAAATCGGTTTCGCCATATCGAATTCCTTCTTTGCTGGCTGCTGTTGGATCGGTTTTGTTAACAGTGTGGATTGGCAGTATTTTATTTGATTCATATATTGGTCTTTTAGCGGGATTATTTTTGGCAGTATCCGTTTTATTAACGGGTGAGGGTCGTATGGCTACGATTGATACGACTTTGCTTTTTTTTGTTTTATTGGCGCAAAGTTGTTTGGCTCGTGCTTGGATGGCTAGGCTGACGACCGAGAAACTTTCTGTTTCTGTAGGGATTATTTACTGGGGAGCAATTGGGTGTGGTCTGATGTTGAAAGGACCAGTGATGCTTATTCCTACTTTGTTGCCTCCGATTATTTTGGCATGGGTTAAAAAAGATAGAGCATGGTGGAAGCATTTACATCCTAAATGGGGATGGATTTTGATGCTTGTAATCGTTATTCCTTGGTGTGCTGCAATTTGGGTTATCAGTGATGGCAAATTCTTCACAGATGCTGTGGGAACGAATTTGCTCAGTAAAGTAGCATCAGGGAAAGAGTCTCACGGTGCTCCTCCAGGGTTATATTTAGGAATTTTCTTAATTACGTTTTGGCCGGGTTCTTTGTTTACGGCTTGGGCATTGCCCTATATTTGGAGAGAACGGAAATCTGAATCTGTTTGCTTCTTGTTATGTTGGATTATTCCTCATTGGATTGTTTTTGAGTTGGTGAAAACAAAATTGCCGCATTATGTATTACCAACATACCCTGCGATTGCGATTTTAACCTCAATGGCACTTTGGAATATTTCCAAAACTTGGGATGGTCCAACCTCCAGATGGGGGCGTTGGTTGCTGCATATTTATACAGTGTTATGGGTTGCGGTTGGGCTGTTACTTTCTGTGGGTGGGATTATTTATGCACATTATATGACAGGAACTTGGTTCTGGTCAGCAATGATTGGGGCAATAGCAGCATTGTCTTTGATTGGTTATGCTGTTGTATGTATATTGAAGTATAATATGCAGCGTGCTTCTTTGGTATCGATAGGAGCGGCGATTGTTATTTATCTAGAGTTGTTCGTGATTTTGATTCCTGGGTTAAGCTCTGAATGGTTAAGTGGAAAAATAGCAGAAACCGTTCGCCTTTTGAAACCTTGTGAGAATAGCATTGTTGCTTCGGCTTCTTACTCAGAGCCAAGTCTAGTATTTTTAGTCGGTAAAGAAACGAAATTGATTAATTCAGAAAAAACGGCACAATTTTTAAAAGATAATCAAGCCTGTGGATTAGGATTAGTCGATCGTCGGGATGAGAAGAAATTTATGGAATCTATAGAAAAAGAAAACTTAACAGTTAAAGAAATAGGTCGAATTCACGGGTTGAACTATTCGAATGGCAAACAGCTTAGTTTAGGATTGTTTAAAGTTGCCCAATAAATGTATAAAGGCGCTTCAAGCGCCTTTATATCGTTTACGAAATTTTTTTGTTAATATCCAAGAAGCATATAACGCAATATAGGTCGTATAACGAAATCAATCACAAGGAAAACGATAACTGGGCTGATATCAATAGTCCCTAAAGAGGGGAGGAGCTGTCTGATCGAGTTTAGTAAAGGGTCACACATTTGGCTAAGGAACATATATATCCCTCTGATAATGCTGCTGCTGGGATTAACAACGCCAAAACTGAGCAAAAAGCTGAAAATACAATATGCGAGTAAAATGAGCATATAGACATTTAGCAATATATTTAAAAGATTATATAACTCAAGCATGGTGTTTCCCTTAGCATCAATCTGTATGATTGCTATTTATATAAGAAAAATATCTTTTTACATAATTATTTATTTATGTTCGCGTTGCATGATGTTAATGCACAGGCAAAAAAAACTATAATGCTCCGAATCATTGTCCAAAATATATATGAATTAAATTCATATCATTATTGAGTTTTAATTATTAATTTTTTTTGCAAATAATAACATGTAGAGTGTTTATCGTTTTATTTTTTTTTTGCAGGTCAAAGAAATATTGAACAGATTTCAAGAAAAAAAAATTATCTATTGCGTATCTGTTCTGTATGTATTTATATGACATGTTAATAAAGAGTCTTAAGTTGTCTCTTTTACAAGATTAAAAATTCGTAGGTTATTATAGCATTTTTTGTTTTATTAAGCAAAGTTTTGTCTATATATTGAAGGAAAATAGGGAAGAAAAGTGACAATAACAGATTCTTTCTTGACTAAATGGCACAAAGAATGTGCCATATTGTGTGTTTTATTATTGCCACTTGCTGCATGTAAAGAACAAAAATCGGCTCCAAAACCACCAGCGAAGGCTAATTTCGTAGTGGCTAATCCTCAAGATGTGGAATTGCTGATTGATTTAACAGGTCGTATTACGCCGATGCGCGTGTCAGAGGTACGCCCACAAGTAAATGGCTATCTTTACAAACGTTTGTTTGAAGAAGGAACGGATGTAACCAAAGATCAACAATTATACCAAGTTGATCCTCGTCCTTATCAAGCAGCATTAGCGAATGCGCAAGGTAAGTTAAACAGTGATCTTGCAACGTTAAGAGCCCAAACTTTAAAGTTGAAACGGTATGGACCTTTGAAAAATATGGATGCCGTCAGTCGTCAGGATTATGATGATACTTTGGCAGCACAAGAATCAACCAAAGCAACCATAGAAAGTGATCGGGCAACCGTTCGACAAGCACAATTGGATTTGGAATATACTGGGATTAACGCAACAATTTCAGGTCGTATCAGTCGTTCTATTCAAACGCAAGGTGCGTTAATGTCAACGAATCAAACCAATCCGATTGCAATTATTACTCAATTAGATCCGATGTTTGTTGATATTATACAACCTACAGCAGAACAGCTGCGCTTACGTAGCCGTATGGCTAATGGCAAGTTAGAAACTTTGCGTGGCGCTGCTCATGTGCCTGTTGATTTAATTTTAGAAGATAATACACGTTATCCATTACAAGCGAATTTGTTATTTACAGAAGTGGTAACTGATCAAGAAACAGGGTCTGTGATTCAACGTGCTATTGTTCGGAATCCTGATAAATTATTGCTTTCTGGGATGTATGTTCGTGCGGTGATGCATGAGGGGATGGAAAAAGCCTTTTTGATTCCTCAAGAAGCTGTCATGCGCGGGTTGGACGAGAAGCCTTATTTGTATACTATCAATAAAGATAATGTCGTAGAGCGTCGTAATATTGAAACGCAACGAATGCAAGAAACCTTTTGGGTTACCACCAAAGGGGTCAACGCAGGTGATAAAATTTTAGTAAGTAATCCAACGTCTTACCGACCTGGGCAAAAGGTTCAACCAAAAGAAGGTCGTACCCCTGTTGGTGTTGTGCCTGAATAAGCGAAAGAATTTGGAATATTAATATGTCTTTATCACGTTTTTTTATTGATAGGCCAATTTTTGCTTGGGTAATAGCAATTCTTATTTCCTTGATGGGAATGATTGCGATTGTTACGTTACCTATTGCACAATGGCCTAATATTGCTCCGCCGCCGATTACGTTGAGTTTTACCTATCCTGGGGCGACGGCGGATACTGTACAACGTACGGTTGTTGATCCTGTCAGTCAGAATTTGTATGGTGTTGACCATCTAGAATATATGTCAACGGTTGCCAATGCCGACGGCACGGCAACGATTACTTTGACTTTTGAGCAAGGAACAAATCCAGACGTTGCACAGGTTCAAGTGTTAAACCGTGTGGATGTTGCACGTTCTTTATTGCCGTCTACTGTTGCGTTGCAAGGGATTCGTATTTCTAAATCTAATAAAAGTTATATGATGTTTTTTGCAATCCAGAGCATGGATCATTCATTGAATGAGGGTGCTTTAGGTGATTTGTTAGCAAGTGATATACAAAATCCAATTACACGTCTAAATGGACTTGGTGATTACACAGCTTTCTCTTCTGAATATGCAATGCGTGTGTGGCTTGATCCTGATAAATTACATAATTATCAATTAAATCCAACGGACGTAATGAATGAAATTTCATCACAAAACTCTGAACAGCCTTTGGGTGAATTTGGTAAGTTGCCAGCACTTCCGGATCAACGATTTGATATTTATACAGGTGGGATTAGACGCCTTGTGACACCAGAAGAATTTGGCAATATTGTTATCAAAACACAAACAGATGGGGCGCGTATCCGACTAAAGGATGTTGCAACAGTTGCCCTTGGTCCAATGAGTTACCAACCTGTTGGAACACTTGATAGTCAGCCGGTTGCTGCTTTCGGGGTGAAATTATCCCCTGGCTTTAATCAATTAGCTTTGTCCAATGCAATTCACAGTAAAATTGAGGAGCTTTCGAAGTATTTCCCACCAAATACAAGATATTTATATCCGCTAGATACATCAAAATATGTTGTTGAATCGATGGAAGAAGTTGTTCATACTTTGATAGAGGCGATTATTCTAGTGATCGTTGTGATGTATGTATTCCTTCAGAATTTTAGAGCAACTTTTATTCCGACGATTGCCGTGCCAGTGGTGTTATTGGGAACGTTTTTTATTCTAGAAATGGCAGGGTTCTCCATTAATACCTTAACTATGTTAGCGTTGGTGTTGGCGATTGGGTTGTTGGTTGATGATGCGATCGTTGTTGTAGAAAACGTAGAACGTGTGATGGAGGAAGAACATTGTGATCCCAAAACAGCGACGCAAAAATCAATGGATCAGATTAGTGGTGCATTGGTAGGTATTGCGCTCGTTTTGTCTGTTGTTTTTATTCCAATGGCATTTTTCAGTGGTTCTGCTGGGGTGGTTTACAGACAGTTCTCTCTTACCATTGTTTCTGCGATGACATTATCTGTTGTTGTTGCGCTGATTTTTACACCTGCTTTATGTGCGACAATCTTAAAACCGCATGATAAAAACGCAAAAACTGGACGTTTTTTTACTTGGTTTAATAGAAATTTTGAAAAAATGGTTGCAGGGTATATCTCTGGCGTTAAAGGTATGATTAACCATACACGTACCACCATGGTTGTGTATTTTGGGTTAACTGTTGGGGCTCTTGCAAGTTTCCACATGTTGCCAGAGGGTTTTTTACCTGATGAAGATCAAGGGGTTGTGTTTTTGCAATCTTCTCTTAGTCCCGGATCATCTGCAGCAATGACTGCGGCGGTTAACAAGCAAATAACAGATTATTTTTTAAAGAATGAAAAACAATATCTGCAATTTGTATATACAGCGATTGGGTTTAACTTTGGTGGACAAGCACAAAGTGCGTCTTTTGGTGTTGCTCGTTTAAAAGACTTTGATCAACGTAGTGGGGGGTATGAATCTTCTGCTCAGGCCGTTGCTGCACGTGCGATGAAGGCATTGGCTGCAATTCCTGGTGCAAACGTATTTGCTGTTCTTCCACCACCTGTAATGGATTTAGGAAGTGCAACAGGGTTTGACTTTGAACTTCTAAATCGTGGACATTTAGATGATGCTACTTTTGCAAAAGCAAGAGATGCGTTGTTGAGTAAAGCACGCGCGGACAAACGTCTAGTTGCTGTGCGTCTTAATGGTTTGCCAGAAGCCCCACAATATTATTTTAATATTGATCGGGACAAAGCACATACTCAAGGTGTCAGTATTGATTCAATTAACCAAACATTATCTATTGCGCTTGGTTCTGGGGATGCTGGTTTATTTAATTTAAGAGGGCGTGTAAAACACGTCTTTGTTCAAGGGGACGTTAAATCTCGTGCGTCACCAGATGATTTGCGCCGTTGGTTTGTCCGTAATAATAATGGCAATATGGTACCTTTAACTGCATTTATTAATGGAGAATGGAAAAGAACACCTCAAAAAGTTGAAACCTATAATGGGTATCCTTCTTTTGAAATCATGGGGCAAGGGGCTCGTGGGGTCAGTAATGGTACTGCCATGCAAATCATGGAGCAATACACCAACGAGGTTGCTAAAGAAATTCCTGGGATTGGTTTCGAATGGACAGGAATGTCTTATGAGCAAGTTCAATCCTCAGGGCAAGCGGGAAAATTATATGCACTCTCTATCTTAGCTGTGTTTTTATCTTTGGCTGCGCTGTATGAAAGCTGGGCTATTCCATTCTCAGTATTGTTGGTTGTTCCTTTGGGGGTTATCGGTGCTGCACTTGCAACGTATTTCCGTGGGTTAGATAACGATATTTACTTCCAAGTTGGATTGTTAACCACTGTCGGTCTGGCAGCTAAGAATGCTATTTTGATTGTTGAATTCGCCAAGGAGCATTTTGATGATGGTAAATCCTTGACGGAATCCGCAATATTGGCTGCTCACGAACGTATTCGTCCTATTTTAATGACTTCATTGGCGTTTGTTTTAGGGGTGATTCCGTTGGCGATTGCGACTGGTGCTGGTGCAGCCAGTCACGTTGCGATTGGTGTGGCGGTTGTTGGTGGTGTGATTACCGCAACTGTGCTTGCTTTATATTTTGTGCCTATTTTCTTTATTTTGGTGCTAAAATTATTCAAAGTGAAACCACATCCAATTAATAAAAATGCGGCAGAGCCTCAGGCTGTTAGTCTGAATAAAACAGAGGAATAGAACAATGGTCGTACAAAATACAAAAACTTGGAAGCGATCTTTGCAAGGAGCAGTTGCCTCGTTACTTGTGGTATCACTTGCTGCATGTACTTTGAGCCCTGACTATAAACGCCCTGCTTCTTCTGTTGCGCAAGAATGGCCTATTGGACCTGCGTATGGTGCACCTTTGACAGAAGGTGCAAAGCTACCGCAGGCTTATAATGTCGGATGGAAAGTTTTCTTTAGAGATCCTGTATTAAGTCAATTGATCTCTATGGCCTTGACCAATAACCGTGATTTGCGTGAAGCAATTGAAAATATTACAGCAACGCATGCCAGTTATATTCAACAAAGAGGCGAGTTATTCCCGCAAGTGAACGCGAATGCTGGGGCGTCCTATCAAACCAGCCCTGGTAAAACATTTGGTGTTGGTGGGATGACTTCTGTTCACGCAAACTCGTTATCAACAGGTCTAGGGATTTCAAATTATGAAATTGATTTGTTTGACCGTATCCGCAGCTTAACACGTGCTGCCAGAGAGCAATATTTGGCACAACAAGAAAGCACAATTTCTGTTCAGATTTCTTTGATTGGTGAAGTTGCAAACAACTATATGGCTTGGCTTGCAGATATGAATAGTTTGCAAACCATTAAGGAAAGCGTTCGTAACCGCGAAAAAAATCTTGCATTGGTTCAAGGGATGAATCGGTATGGGCAACAAAATGCTCAAGCGGTTGCTCAAGCGGTAGAGTTGTTGCAAGAGGCAAAAAGTCAAGAGCAGACTTATCTAAAGCTGGCTGCGAACGATTTGAACAGCTTGACACAACTAGTTGGTCAACCTATTCCACAATCACTCTTACAACAAGCAGGACCTAATCCTTCGTTGGATCATTTTGTTTCTATGCCTGACGTGGGTGCTGGAATGCCATCTGATTTGCTAGAGCGTCGCCCTGACATTCGTTTGGCAGAGCATCAATTAAAAGAAGCAAATGCGAATGTTGGTTTCGCAAGATCTGCTTTTTTCCCTTCTATTCAGTTAACGACCTCAGGGGGAACAGCGGGCTCTACATTTGCTCAAATGTTTGGTCCGTATTCTGCTGCGTGGAGTGTGATGCCAACGATGACTGTGCCTTTGCTGGATTGGGGTAAGAATATTGCTCAATTAAGGTCAGCAAAAGCTAAAGTACGTGCTGCTGCTGCGCATTATCAATCTGTTGTTCAAGTCGCCTTTAAAGAGGTTGCTGATTCTCTTGCAGCTAGAACCACGTTAAAACAAAAGTGGCAAGCTGAATTAGCGTCAGTGAATGCTAGCCAAAAAGATTATAATATTGCTTTGGCACGATATAAAAATGGTATTGATAGTTTTTTACCGACTTTGGTTGCTCAAAGAACGTTGTTGACTGCTAAAGTTACGGCGATTCAATCTCGTCTGCAATATATGCAGAGCCTTTCAACATTGTATAGAACATTGGGTGGGGGATGGAGCGCAGAAAATGCGTTTGAAGCCTCTGCTCAAACGACACAGAATACAATGCAATCTCCTGTTATGAAAAAGTAATATCTATATCACGAGAGAAATAAGAAAAAGGCATCTTATGTAAATAGGGTGCTTTTTTTATTGATAAATAAGATTAAAAAGCATGATAGATATTGATCTTTATGAATGACGGATTTATAAAGATAACCGAGCCATGTTAGATTTACTAAAGGTGATTTAGATTTATATGCGTATTACACCCCCCTGAATATCATTAATTGATATAAATACTTGGATATTTCCAAGCAAGGAACCCTTTTGAATTATCATAAGGGATAGCTGTCTTACGTTTAATTTTTTTCCAAAATTAAATAGTCTGTAAAAGGGCTAATAAAAATTATATAGGATTTTTGTATGCTATTGTCCTCAACGCGACAGGACTGGCTGGGTAACATTCGTGCGGATGTTCTGGCTGGGATCGTTGTTGCTCTTGCGTTGATTCCTGAATCAATTGCTTTCTCTATTTTTGCTGGGGTAGATCCTAGTGTGGGTTTATATTCAGCATTTTGTATTCCTGTTGTGCTTGCTCTTTTTGGCGGCAGACCAGCAATGATTTCTTCATCTACAGGATCGATGGCTTTGTTAATGGGAGGCTTGGTTCAGAGTCACGGATTAAATTATCTATTGGTTGCAGGAATATTGGCAGGTATTTTTCAAATGATTGCTGGTTATTTAAAACTTGGTAATTTGATGCGGTTTGTTTCACATTCAGTGGTGACAGGCTTTGTGAATGCATTGGCTATCCTTATTTTTATGGCGCAGATGAAAGAAATTATCGGTGGAGGATGGCAAGTCTATGTGTTGACTGTGGGTGGATTAGCGATTGTATATTTATTTCCGTATATAACAAAAACTATACCATCGCCTTTGATTTGTATTTTGATTATTACCAGCATTGCCATTGGTTTGGGATGGCATGTTCCAACAGTGGGTAGTAAAGGGCATTTGCCTGATGGGTTGCCTGCTTTATTAATACCCAATGTTCCATTTAATTTAGAAACTTTGTGGATTATTTTGCCTTATTCATTTGGACTGGCGGCAGTTGGACTATTGGAAACAATGATGACAGCAACCATCGTTGATGAATTTACGGAAACGGGTAGTGATAAAAACCGTGAATGTAAAGGGCAAGGAATTGCAAATATTGTTACCAGCTTTTTTGGTGGAATGGCTGGGTGTGCGATGATTGGTCAATCAGTCATTAATATCAAATCAGGTGGACGAGGTCGTTTATCAACGATGGTTGCTGGGGTGTTTTTATTAATCTTGGTGGTGTTTTTAAAGGATTGGGTTGCACGTATCCCGATGGCTGCTTTGGTTGCGATTATGATTATGGTCTCCATTAGCACTTTTTCATGGAAGTCTATTGTTGATTTGCGAACATATCCATTATCAACCAGCTTTATTATGATTTTAACCGTTGCCATTGTCGTAGCGACGGGGAATTTAGCTTATGGTGTTTTTGCGGGAGTATTGGTTGCTTCTTTGACATTTGCGAACAAGGTTTCTCATTTTATGATGGTCAAATCAAATTTGTCAGGGGCGACCAGAACTTATTTTGTGAATGGACAATTATTCTTCGCTTGCGCCAAACGGTTTATTGATAGTTTTGATTATCAAGAAAAACTCGAAAAAGTCATTATTGATGTTAGTCACGCGCATTTGTGGGATATTAGTGCAGTTGATGCGTTGGATAAGGTTGTTATTCAATACAGAAAACTTGATGTCGTTGTTGAGGTAAAAGGTATGAATGATGCTAGCGCAACGATTGTTGATCGTTTTGGTATTTATGATAAACCTGATGAAATTGAAAAAATTATAGGTTAAAGTGTAGTATCAAGTATTAAATTGTTGGGTAACATATGTCTTATGTTACCCAACAATTTATTTTTAGCTTTTTTTGTTTACGAGATATGCATCCATATAATTTTTCATATCTTCAGATTTATTATAAGAATTCCAAAAGTGTACAAAACCTTTTGGATTATTATGATCTAATTTTCGTGTCAAAGTAACGATGGCATCTCCTCCTACTTGTGTTCTCTCAGTGACAGGTGAAGGGTTGAAATCCTGTAACTTATATAAAACATAATTCAAAACATTTTGATCAGGATATGGTATACTGAATCTTCCGTATGTGGATGTGTAATTATTAATAGTTTTAAACGCTGTTTTAAATGAATTTTTATGATATTTCATATTGGGTATTAATAGAATTCCAGAGTTAAACCCTTCTGTTTTTGGAATATCAAAAGTATCTTGCTGAAATAAAACACCACCAGTAGACGTACAATCTTGTATTAAATTATAAGGTTCTATTTGAGCACTGCACTGTTTTGCTGTAGCAGCCTCTTGCAAAAATTCGTAAATATCTTTGTCAAATATAATATCAAGATCACTATATAAAATAGGTTGATAAGAATCTAAAATACCAGAGGATAATATATTGATTCTTGTGCTATAGAAGTCAAGCTTATCATACCCTTGAATATCAATAAAATGAACCTTATGCGCAATCTTCTCTGGAATATAGGATTGTAGATCTTTAGGTGGGGTATTTGTCACTATAAAGATATCATTAGAATAGTTTCCTACAAGGGTAAGGCTTTGTAGCGAGACTTTAAATTGATTTAAAACTTCGCCTTGTCCAAAAAGGATATATATAATGGCAGGTTTGATAAGATATGCTTTATATGCTCTCCAACCAATATTAAAAGAAAAGTTTAAAATGGTTCCATTATATTCATTATTATTATCAATGGCATCTAGAAACTCATTAAAATCTATCAGAAGATCACCAAAGGCAATATGTTGTTGAGTAGATGAATCTGAATTAACTTGTAGAACGTTTTTATTTCCAACAATATGCCATTTATTTTGTACTAATTGGATTAAAGCAGATAGCTCTTTTATAGTTAAAAGACGAAATTCTTCCCATAATAAAGGTGAAGATGTTTCGACAAAACTTATAGTATTCTTATTATACTTGTGTGCTTGCACGAATGAGGAGTTGTATCTTAAACGATAAATATCAGGATGTGCATTTTCAAGAGTAATAAAACCGTTTGGTATAGATCGATTTATTGTGTTAAGTTCAAAATCATACCATAGGTTTTGTTTATCGTTTGTAAAGCTATATTTGTCCATAACTTGACTAAGATAAGCAACTTCCGATAAGTCGGATATATTGATGATTTCTCTAGATGTTAGTCGTCCGTCTTCAAAACAAAGAATTCTGAAGTTATGTGTTAAAATGGCATATAACATATTAATTGATCGCTTGTTTTTGATTCTATATTATTAAAGATAAGGAGATAGCTTATTTGTATAAATAATACAACGCACGAAAGAGCAAAAAAATGAAAGCTATTTATTTACTTTTTGATGCTTTTCAATGGATTGTTTCAAACCATTTAATTTAGGACCTTTTTGAGTTTCAATATAGGTCTTGCCATTCCATCTCCAAACGTCCGCAGCACTGACGGATAAATCATGCATTCCTTTGTGGGTTGCTTTTTCAACGGTAATATCACCTGTAACGGCATCTAATACTTTGACCCATTGATTATTTCTTTTGATATATCCTGTTGTGGAACATCCTCCAGAGCCACATAGGCTTGCTGTTTGAATTTGGGTAAATAACACATTTTTTGGTCTTTTTGTACTGGATAAATTAAGGCTGCCAATAAGCAATAAAGGTTTTTCATTGCGTTGCATGGCAAAATTCATATCTGATTGATTTAATAAACGTGCCGTATTTTCTAATGCAGTTCCTGGTTGAGAGGTTAACATGACCTTGCCCAGAGGTGTCTTTTGAGCATGAGATTGCGTCCTTTTATGACGGCGTGAAACGGCGGCTTCTGCCGAAGATGAAAAAAGGAATGCTGCGATTAAAAAAAGGGAAAGCCATTGGTGTAATTTAGAGTAAGGCGCATATCGATGGAAACTCATGGTATGTTTCTTCCTAAAATATCTAAATATGAAAGTTTAGACCTTATCTTATTTTAATAAATTACTTTAATATATATTTTATTAAAAAAGAAAGATATATAGTATGTGTTGAATAAGTCATATATCTTGATTGTTATAAGGGGGATAATCGTTAATATTTATGGTTATATCAGAAAAACAAGATGAAATATGTGAAACGAATCAAGATCAACTGATTCAAAAATTGGTATTTCCAGAAGGTATAACATTAGAAAGCGGAAAAATAATTGCCCCTTTGGAAATAGCCTATCAAACTTATGGTCAGTTATCAGAATTTAAAGACAATGCCATTTTAATATGCCACGCTTTGACAGGGGATCAGTATGTTGCTGGGATTCACCCTGTTACAAAAAAGCCAGGCTGGTGGAGCAAGATGGTAGGTTCTGGCTTACCCATTGATACAGATAAATATTTTGTTATTTGTACCAATGTCTTGGGAAGTTGTATGGGAACGACGGGTCCTCGTTCTATAAGAGAGGATATTTCTCAACCACGATGTTGGGGGGCTGAATTTCCAGCCATTACCATAAAAGACATGGTGAATACGCAAAAAATACTGATTGATTATTGGGGAATAGAGCGTTTATTTGCCGTGATTGGTGGGTCGATGGGGGGAATGCAGGCATTACAATGGGCGGTGAGTTACCCAGATCAGGTTTATTCTGTAATGCCGATTGCGACTTCTTCTTTTCATTCAGCCCAGAATATTGCTTTTAACGAGGTGGGAAGGCAGGCTATTTTTTCAGATCCTGATTGGCGTGATGGCGAGTATTGGCGTTATGGGGTAACTCCGTATCGTGGTCTGGCTGTGGCTAGAATGATGGCGCATATTACCTATTTATCCGAAGATGCATTAAATCGTAAATTTGGTCGTAAATTACAAGAAAGCCTCAAAGGTTCTTCTTTACCTATTTTTGGAGATATGTTTCAGGTTGAAAGCTATTTGCATTATCAAGGGTCTAATTTTGTCAGACGTTTTGATGCAAATTCTTATGTGACGATTACCAGAGCGATGGATTGGTTTGATTTATCACAAACTCATGATGGTGATTTGGTCAAAGCATTTGCCCCTGTTCAGTCAAGATTTTGTGTGATTTCCTTATCATCTGACTGGTTATTTCCAACGTCTCGATCAAGGGTGATTGTGCAGGCATTAAACCGCGTCGGTGCCAAAGTTTCATTCGTGGAAATTACGACGGACAAAGGGCATGACGCATTTTTATTAGAAGAACCCAACTTAGATTTAACCATTCAAGGGTTTTTAGTAGGAATTGAAGAACAAAGGCGGTTAGAAAATTATGCGTCTTGATCAACGTTGTATAGTGGAGATGATTAAACCACAGTCGAAAATATTGGATATTGGGTGTGGTGATGGTTCTTTGATTGACTATTTATGTCGAGATCATCAGTGCGATGCCAGAGGTATCGAGTTGGATATGGCTTATGTAACACAATGTGTGGGTAAAGGATTACCTGTTATCCAAGGAAATGCAGATTTTGATTTGCAGCATTATCCAACAAATGGTTTTGATTATGTTGTATTGTCTCGGACATTACAGGCGGTTAATCATCCCAAAGAGGTATTACAACAAATGTTACGCATTGGTCGCCATGCCATTGTTTCTTTTCCTAATTTTGGGCATTGGACGTTAAGAGCGCAATTATTATTCAAGGGGCGCATGCCGATGACAACCGTTTGGGGAAAATATTGGTATGAAACCCCAAATATTCATCCTTGTACAATGACAGATTTTGTTCATTTATGTGAGGTAGAAGGACATCGTATAGAACGCTGGATGGCTATTGATGAACAAGGTGAGCGTGCGCCATGGCGTCGTTATGTAAGGCTTGCGAATTTCTTTGGAGAGCAAGCGTTATTTTTGTTAACGCGGTAACTTACTTTATCATTGAAGAAAATTGTAAAGAGGTAAAAGGGCAGCTGATGCCATGCCATTCGTTACAGTTTTCTTCTTTGACAATAGTTATATTTTGATTGGTATGAATAAAAGTAACTTGGCATTGATGCAGATCATCTTTTCTGGGGTCTGGAACGTCTGTGTGGATAACAAAGCGATTTCCTTGTTGTTTCGTATATCCTGATACATAAGCGCCACAATGAACATTCTTGATCTCGAGAATAGAATAAAGCTGATTCAATGGTATTTTTTTAATCTGTAAATATCCCATTGAACCTGTGGCATTGGTTCCAAAGAAAAGGCTGGACTGTGCATGGATACATGATGGATAGATCATGCAAATCATTATTCCCGTTATCAATCGATAATTCTTATACTGATAACGGGACAAGAAATATAAAAATCTAGATATAATATTCTTCAAGAGGGGTAAAGCCATTAAAACAGGTTGAGCAATAGGTAGAAACATACGCTCCTGTATTTAATAATGCAACACGATCCCCAGCCGTGAGTTGTAGAGGCAAATGATAGTTTGTTTTTTGGTATAAAACATCCACACCATCACAAGAGGGACCAGCTAAAATAACAGGACCAGTTGTTGAACCATCATACATTGTTGTAATAGGATAGCGGATGGCTTCTCCTTCTGTTTCTGCCAAGCCACCAAATCGCCCAATGTCAAGATAAATCCAACGAGGACCATTTGCTTTGCCGCGTTGGCTCGATTGTATAATTTCAGTGGATACAACGCCTGCATTGCCAACAATATAACGACCTGGTTCCAAGATAATTCTGGGAATAGTATCCCCAAAATAGTGTGTTAAGCTGTTTTGTATAGTGGTTGTAAATTGACTGATTTCAGGAACATCTTTGTGATATTGTATTGGAAAACCACCCCCTAAATTAATCATTTCCAAATAAATGTCTTGGGTAGCCAAAGCGTTAAATACCACAGCGGATTTTTCGATTGCATGAATATAAGCATGCGGATCAGTTTGTTGGCTGCCGACATGGAATGAAACACCATACGGATAAAGACCAGCTTTTTTGGCTTCTAAGAGCAGCTTTATTGCATGTTCAGTCGTAGTACCGAACTTACCAGATAATGGCCAATCAGCCCCCATATTATCAACGGCAAGACGACAATATACTTTTGCCCCAGGTGCATGTTGTGTTAGTTTTTGTAATTCTTCCAGCGTATCAAAGGCATAAAGTTCGATATTGGCTTGATATGCCGCTTGAATGGCAGAGACTTTTTTAATAGTATTTCCAAAAGATATCTGAGATGGCTTTGCCCCTGCACTCAGACAAGAATGTATTTCTTCCCAAGAGGCAGCATCAAAAAAAGAATTTAAAGTAATAAGTTTATTTAGAATCGGCAGGGCAGGATTTGCCTTGACAGCATAATATATGTCTGCGCTAGGAATGGCGTGATGTAATTGTCGATAATTTTGCTCTATTCGATCAATATCAACAACCAAGCAAGGGGTTGTCAGTTGATTAGCATTTAAAAATTGTGAGATTTTAGGATTCATCAATTTTTATCCCTTATATAGTTCACTCTGTTTGTACAAATCAGAGCGATGTTGCGGAACGGTCAACGGGACCGGCGAAAATAATGGCTTTGAAAGTGTCCATAGCCATTTGCCAGGCGCTTGACGTCGTTGCGTAATTGCTTTTAACAAGCTGGGCACGTGCGTTGCTGCGTTTGTGTCGATATGAGCTTTTTTTATTGTAAAATCAACCATAAAATAAATTTATTTTAACTTGTTTTGATGTTTGTTTTGGTAAGATATTGTTTTTGAATAATCTGGTTATAGAAATTTTATGCTTTTTCATGTAAAAGAAATAAGTATTTGTTAAAATGACAATAAAAAGGTTTGGAAAATAACAGTAATGAGTGACGTTAATCCATCACATTTATCAGAAATTCTTCAAGAAAAAAATTATTCCCCTTTGAAAATTTCTTTTCGTGGATGGAAGTTGATTGTTGTTAATACAGTTAAAACGTTAATTCAGGGACCTTCTATGTTGGTTGCTGCAGGATGTGCTTTTTTTACGACCCTTTCATTATTTCCAACAATTAGTAGCTTAATATCTATGTATGGGCTGGTTTTTGATCCACAAACGGTTGAGCCTCAATTAAACTTTTTGCAACATTTTTTACCCCCATCCGTATATAAATTTTTGCAACAAATGATTCATACGATTATTGACCAAACAGAATCAACTTTGACGATACAGTTGGCAATTTCTATTGTTTTAGCGTTATGGGCTTCTGCAGTAGGAACCAAGGCATTAATCACAGGGCTAAATGTTGTTTATAATAGAAAAGAGGAGCGTAATTTCTTTAAGTTCCAATTATTAGCATTGGCACTGACTTTTTGTGCTATTTTGGGGACGTCTTTAACTTTAGCTACTATTGTCGCAATACCGGCAATTATTAAGCTGCTGCCTTTAAATGTTTTTTACGAAATTATGAATTATTTTCCCAATCTTGATGAGTATTTGCCCGCAATTAATATGGCTCGAACCATCAGTAATATTGTGGTGCTAGTTTTTGTAATTTGGACATTTTCATTAATTTATCGTTTTGGTCCTTGTCGTGCCCTTGTGTTATGGCGTTGGATTTTACCAGGGGCTATTTTATCAACGATTTTATGGTTATTGGCTGCGTTTGGGTTTTCTTTTTACGTTGCGCATCTGGCAAATTTTACCAGTACTTATGGTCCATTAGGAACCATTGCGGCAGTTATGATGTGGTTTTGGGTTTCTTGTTACGTTGTATTGCTGGGGGCTCAGTTTAATTCTAAGATAGAAGAACATATCATAGAAAAAAGCCCGACCTTATGAAAATAGGTCGAACTCTTTGAGATAATTACTGATGTATAATATAGGCTATTCAGGAGCCATAGCAACTTCTGTATTGTCAATCGGGGTGACTGTTACGTGGGCTGTGCCTTGACGTAACATACCAATTTTGCCTGCGGCTGCTTTGGATAGGTCAATGATACGATTGCCCTTATAGGGACCTCTATCATTAATGGTTACAACCACTGAATTACCACTATCTTCAGAGCGGACTAAAACTTTCGTCCCTAGCGGCAATGTTGGGTGCGCAGCTGTAAGCTGTTTACTGTTGAATTTGCTACCAGAAGCAGTTCTTATTCTATTATGCCGTCCACCATACCAGCTGGCAGTACCACTCTCAGCTTGGGTATCGTCTAAATGATAGGCATTGGTTTGAGGTTCAGGATCAGCATTAGCATTAACTGTATCATCTTGGTATAAAGATTTTCTGTAGCGGTTACGGTGAGGTTTAACTTTTGTTTTGGTATGTTTAATTATCTTACGATAGGCACTCTTGTGAGTAGTATGCGCTTGTGCTGTTTGTGCAGCTTGGAATCCGATTCCAGTAATTAAGCAAAGACCCAATAATTTTGTACAACTTCGTCGCATTTTTCTTTCTGTTTACCTTGTTTAATCTCAGTTTTAAGATCACTCAGTAACACTGTCCAAATTGTTATATTTTACTTATCAAAACATCATTTTATCATAAAACACTATAAAGATGGCAAAAAAAAGATTATTTTCAAGTTGTTGCTGTCAAGTGTGGTACATAAGTTTTTACAATTTGGAAAATTAAGATATTTTATTCTTTTAATAAATAAAGTTCTTTATTATATAATATACAGTTTAATCCAAATTTAATTTGGTGTAATCTTAACAGTTGCCTATTAAAAAAAGTAGTTATATTGAGTTAAGATATATTTGTCTGAGAGTGTAACAGGTATGGAATTACCACTGGTATATGTTCTGAATGGACCCAATTTGAATATGCTTGGGATGCGTCAACCCGAAATTTACGGGAGTGCAACCCTTGATGACGTAGAGCAAATTTGTATTCAAAATGCAGAAAATCTTGAGATAGCTATTGATTTTCGTCAGACAAATGACGAGGGTGAGTTGATTTCTTGGATACAAGAATGCAAAGGTAAAGCAAAAGGGATTATTATTAATGCAGGTGCATATAGTCATACCTCGATTGCGACTTTGGATGCATTGCTGTCGGTGGAATTACCTGTTATAGAAGTTCATATTTCTAATATTTATCGTCGAGAATCTTTTCGACATCATTCTTATGTTTCGCATGCAGCAACAGGGGTTATTTGTGGACTAGGTCTGCAAGGATACGCTCTGGCTTTGGCTGCAATCGCTGATCTTATTCTAGAAGAGGATAATTAATGAGCAAGCTGCTCGTCGATGCCGAAGTTATTCGTGCTTTAGCAGATATTTTAACCGAAACCGGTTTAAGTGAAATTGAAATTGCAGAAAAGGATCAACGGATTCGTGTTGCTAGAAACCTTGGTGGCAGCACGGTTGTTGCACCTGTGGCAGCACCTGTTGTTGGTGGTGCGGTAGCCGAACAAGTTGTATCAAATCAAGATTTATCCAAAGATCCTGGGGCTGTTTTAAGCCCAATGATTGGGGTTGCTTATTTGACACCTGAGCCATCTGCGCCTCCGTTTGTAACCGTTGGGCAAATCGTGCAATCAGGGCAAGTCATTTTATTGATTGAAGCAATGAAAACATTTAATCAAATCCGTGCCCATAAATCAGGAAAAATCAAAAATATCCTTGTTTCATCAGGGGATCCTGTTGAATATGGTGAAGTGTTGGTAGTAATAGAATAAAAGAATGTTCTCAAAAATTTTAATTGCTAATCGTGGTGAAATTGCGCTTCGTGTTTTAAGGGCTTGTCGTGAGATGGGTATTAAAACGGTGGCTGTGCATTCAACGGCGGATGCTGACGCGATGCATGTGCGTCTTGCGGATGAAAGTGTTTGTATTGGACCGCCATCCCTTGCAGAAAGTTATTTGAACAAGGCAGCAATTTTGTCTGCGGCAGTGGTAACGGGTGCAGAGGCTATTCATCCAGGATATGGTTTTTTATCCGAAAATGCTGATTTTGCAGAGTTGGTTGAGGAACATGGATTGGTTTTTATTGGTCCATCTCCTCAACATATTCGTACAATGGGTGATAAGATCCAAGCCAAAACAACAATGGAAAGGTTCAATGTCCCATTGGTGCCTGGATCTGACGGGGCATTAAAAAACCTTGCTGATGCTCAAGAAGTTGCTGAAAGAATTAGCTATCCAGTATTAATTAAAGCAACAGCTGGGGGCGGTGGTCGTGGGATGAAAGTTGCCCACAGTGCCGAAGAGCTAGAAGAAGCATGGCAAGTTGCTAGAACAGAAGCAAAAATGGCTTTTGGTAATGATGAAGTTTATATGGAGAAATATCTCGATAAACCTCGTCATATCGAGATTCAAATTATGGCGGATCAACACGGCAATGTTGTGTATCTAGGTGAACGAGATTGCTCTTTACAACGTAGGCATCAAAAAGTACTAGAGGAAGCAACTTCTCCTGTGCTAACCGATGAGCAACGTCAATCAATTGGCGAAATTGCCTCTAATGCGATGCGTGAACTTGGTTATCGCAATGCTGGAACCTTAGAGTTTTTATATCAAGATGGTCATTTTTGTTTTATTGAAATGAACACGCGGTTACAAGTTGAACATCCAGTAACTGAGTTTATTTCAGGTGTTGATCTGGTCAGGGAACAAATTTGCGTTGCTGCTGGTGAAAAGTTAAGCGTTAAACAAGAAGATATTAAATTGCAAGGACATTCAATTGAATGTCGTATTAACGCCGAAGATCCAGAAACATTCGTTCCAAATCCTGGAAAAATCCAAGTGTTCCATGCACCAGGAGGTCTTGGTGTACGTTTAGACAGTGCATTATATGTTGGGTACTCTATTCCGCCTTATTATGACAGCATGATTGCAAAAGTTATCGTTCATGCCCCAGATCGTCCTTCAGCAATTGCACGTATGCAACGTGCTTTGGGGGAAATGGCGATTGACGGCGTGAAAACCACAATTCCTCTACAATTACAAATTCTAGCAGATAAAGAATTTCAAAAAGGGGAATATACCATTCATTGGTTAGAAAACTTTATTGAAAAAAATAAGAAAGTATAAAATACTTTCTTATCATTTTTAGTTATTTATAAGTAATAACAGAATGTAAAGGGACGTCGATTTTTTCACGTCCCTTTAATTCTTTTAATTCAATTAAAGCAGCTGCTCCAACGACGTTTGCACCGACTTTGCGTAATAGCTCAATAGAGGCTTGTAAAGTGCCTCCCGTTGCGAGTAAATCATCAATGACGACAACATTTTGACCGGGTTGAACGGCATCTTCTTGGATATGAAGGCAGTTTTGCCCATATTCTAGATCATAATTCAAAGAAATTGTTTTTCCAGGTAATTTTCCAGGCTTACGAATCATAATCATACCACAGCCTAGCGAAGAGGCTAGGGGGGATGCGCTGACAAAGCCTCTGGATTCAATACCGGCCACTAAATCCGGATTCCATTTTGCAACGCCATTTGCCATACGAGCAGCGGCAATTTGCCATGCGTCAGCATTTCTTAGGAGCGTTGAGATATCATAAAACAATATTCCTTTTTTAGGATAGTCAGGAATAGAGCGTATATATTGTTTTAAATCAATTTTAGGAGGATTGAATGATTCTGATTGTGTTGCGTTCATTTTCTATAGATCGTTCTTTTTATTAATAAAAAAATTAAAAGTAAACCTTTGTATGTAAAAGGTTCACCTTAATAGCGCAATCAATTTTTACATATCTATTTATTTTGGTGAGGATGATATTTGTTTATTATGCCAAGCTTTTTGACCTTGTCGACCCATTTTTTCTAATAATGGCATGATAAATCTGATTAAACCAGGCAGCAGCATCAATGGTTTAATTTGAAGTCCACTCCATTTAGGCAGGAAATATTCCAATTTACGTTGTCGAATGGCTTTGATCACTGTGGAGCAAACAATTTCTGTTGAAAGCGGTGGAGAACAAAAATTAAGGATCGAACCGCCACATTGCATTTCTTTATGCAACATTTGTGTTTCTATCGCGCCGGGGAAGATAGAGGAAACATAGATACGTTTGGGGCGTAATTCTAGTGACAAAGCTAGGGCAAAACCACGCAACCCAAATTTACTGGCGGAATATAAAGCACTATGTTTAAGGGGTAATAATCCACCCAAAGAGTTGATAAAAATAACTGAGCTGTTACGCTTTAATAAAGGGAGTAATCCTTTGGTAATAAGAATAGCACCTGTGAGATTAACCTGTATTTGATTGGCTATCATTTCATCGGTTTGTGTATCTAATGATCCAGGGCTGATTGTACCGGCACTGTGAATTAAAACATTAATTTGCCCAAAGCGAGACCGTATGTCATGGCATAAATAAGCAATTTCATTATTATGGGAAATATCGCAAAGACATCCTGTGACATCCTGGCCAAATTGTAGAGAAATTTGTTCAAGTTGTCTCATATTTCTTGCGATCATGATGATGCGATATTGTTTCTCTCGTAATCGTTTAACTAGGTCTTTGCCTAACCCACCCGTAGCCCCTGTAATCACAGCGACTTTTTTTGAACGTTTAAAAAATTTAAAGCGCATTTGACAAATCTCTGTCCCAGTAAAAATAGAATATATTTAATCTATGATAATTGTGAAAAATTATTTTAATGTGTTTTTTATGCATCTGTAAATGATTATAATAAATTTATTTAATATTTTCGAAGGATGAATAATGAAAAAGATTGTGGTTTTAACTGGCGCAGGGGTCAGCAAGGAATCTGGTCTAGATACTTTTCGAGATGCGAATGGAATCTGGGCAAAATATAATATGGAAGATGTCTGTACACCAGAAGGGTTTCGAAGGAATCCACAAAAGCTTCATGAGTTTTATAATAAATTACGACAAGATTTGCCCAACGTACACCCAAATGCAGCACATATTGCATTGGCTGAACTGGGAAATGCCATTGAGCGGAAACAAATCGAAGCACAATTAACATTGATTACACAAAATATTGACGATTTGCATGAAAGAGCAGGCAGCAAACATCCAATTCATATGCATGGGGATCTGTATCAATTATGGTGTTGCGGATGTGATGCCAAATTGGAGTGGCATCAAGCCTGTTTCATAGATACGCCTTGCCCTTCTTGTGGTCAGAATAAATTACGCCCTGATATTGTGTGGTTTGGTGAGATGCCGTACGATATGGATAAAATTCAAACAGCCTTGTTATCGTGCGATATATTTGTATCGATTGGAACTTCTGGAGTTGTATATCCAGCGGCTGGATTTGTGCAAATGGCTTCGTCTGCACATGCGAAAACAATAGAGTTGAATTTAGAAATTTCAGCAGGAACGTCTCTTTTTAACGAGAGTTTTTTGGGACCAGCCACTCAATTGGTTCCGCAATTTGTAGAGAAGCTATTAAAAGGAGAAATTTGAAAAGGGGATCGATACAAGTATTAGAAAAACTATTGCAAGAGGTAGAGATTTGTCATTTTTGTGAAAGGTTACCCTTTGACCCTAAACCTATTTTACAAGTTGGTTCTTCCAAGGCGCGTTTGTTAATCACAGGTCAAGCCCCAGGAACGCTGGCGCATGAAACTAGAATAACCTTTAATAATTCTTCTGGAGATCGGTTGAGGGAGTGGTTACAAATTGATCGGGAAATATTTTACAATCCATCTTTGATTGCGATTGTTCCGATGGGGTTTTGTTACCTTGGAAAGTTAAAGCATGGCGGTGATCTACCACCACGAAAAGAGTGTGCTCCTCGGTGGTGGAATAAGATATTGCAACAATTATCAGAATTACAAATGATGTTATTGGTCGGCTCGTATGCTCAAAATTATGTGTTAGGTAAAGGCAGGGTGACGAATCGTGTAAAAAATTATAAGGATTATTTACCTAATTTTTTCGTTTGCCTCATTCCTCGTGGCGGACTTTGGCTTGGAAAAAAAGAACCCATATTTTTGAAGATGAGATATTGAATGAGTTGAGGTAAAAAGTGAAACAGATATTAAAGTAAGTGATTATCTTATCCAATAGTTTAAAAACGATATTGTATAAGATAATCATATTAGGATTTAGGTCTGATGGAAAATAGGTATCAAGAAGCCTTGTATCCCCGTGCCGACAATTTGCACGCCAATACATAATAAAACAAGTGCAGCCAAGCGGGATAAAATGCGTGCTCTGGATTTTCCGAGAACTTTCATAATTTTATCGCAAAATGTATATGCTAATAGAATGATAAGGCATACGCTGACAATTGCTACAAGCAATCCACCATAAAAGTTAAATATTTTGGTAATATTTTCAGCAGGTCTGTAAGAGCTTAATGAAATTGCAACAGCGATACAGCCTGGTCCAATTGTAAAAGGCATGGTCAGAGGAAAGAATGCTGCATCAAGTCCATTAGGTAACGCCATCGTTCGCCCACCTTGTTCAGCTTCTTTTTGTTTACGATCTGCGTTTTGTTCTGGTGCGTTGAGCAAAGACCATGCTCTAACGGCAATAACCAATCCACCAGCAATACGAACCGCATGAAGACTGATCCCAAAAAAACGCAGTGCAAATTCACCAATAAACACAGAAAATGCTAGTATGAAAAAGGCATAGATGGCAATTTTTTTTGCTAAAAGCTGACGTTCTGCATCCCCTCGCTCTTCGGTAACTTGATAAAAAATGAGGCAAGAACCAAGCGGATCCGCAATTGGAATTAATGCAAAGAATGCAAATAAAAAACTGCCAGAAACGCTTGTAAAAGTATGGAGTAAAGGGAGGGATTCAGTAAGATGCATAATTTTACTTTGATATCATAAATGGAAAGATAGGATCTGAGTATATCTTTCCATGTTGTTTTTGAATATTTTCTCTTATAGATTACTCTTGTTCAGATGCAAGGGATTCTTCTGGTTCTGATTTCTCCAATCTTGGTGTTGTGGCAATTTTGCTGATTTCATTTAGATATTGCGATAAAATATCGCTTTTAACCGCATCTACACTGCTGGTTGGATTGACATAACAGGTAATTGAAATAACCAGAGCAATTTCTGTAATACTGTCAACTAAAACACTGGGTTTGGGTGTTTCAACGACCTCGGGATGATTATTCATAATCTCTAAAATAAGATTTTTGGCGATTTCCAGTTGCTTGGGTGTAATGACAGGGAGTTTGATTGAAATTAATCCCATGTGACGGCTGCGGGTAGAGTTTTGAACTGATGAAGTGATAAGTTGAGAATTTGGTACGATAAGGGTTGAAAAATCACTGAGTTGTATTTCAGTTGCACGTACTTTAATACTTTTAACCGTGCCTTTGACTCCACCAACGGTCACAGTATCGCCAAGGCGAACGGGACGCTCGGTTAAGAGAATGAGACCCGAGACAAAATTCTGAACAATTGCTTGTAAACCAAAACCAATACCAACAGACAATGCGCTGACGATCCAAGTGATATTCTGTGTTGTGACCCCAAGTGTGGATAAAATAATGACTGCAACAATAATCCAGCAACAATAATTAAAGATCGTGTCGATGGAGTTGCGTGTTGCATGATCCAATGTTGTTTTTGGAAATAATTTCTCATTAAGCCAATTTCGAATAATACCAATACAGTAAATGCTGACAATAAAGATGATAAATGCTTGGGTAATAGAAGCAAAAGAAATCGAAATATTTCCGATTTTTTGAGTTTGTAAAATCAGAGATAAATGTTGAGCAAATATTACGAGATCAAAATTTCCTGGTGATAGGAAAGAGGCAATAATTAATAATACAGTTAAAACGGTGATGGCTCCGGTAATAACGGTGGCAAGTTGCTCCATACGTTGAGGCTTAATGCCTAATAAGCGAATTTTTTGCCCCACCCATCTATCTGGATCGAAGAATAAGTTGGTTATGTCAATTAAGAGGATTTTAAGTAAGCTCAAAGTACTAAAAACGAGAATGACCCAGTTTAACCAAACGGACATTGAATAACCAAGATGGATATATCCTGTTAAAACAGTAATAATAGATATTATACAGAAAATAGGTAATCCAATGGCGATAAAGAAGAAACCAAGACCTGGACCGTTATTTGTTCCAGAGGATAATCTTTCGCTGCCTATTTGTCGCAATTTAATGGGAATGGATAAAAATAAAAAAGCAGCCAGAATGGTAAAAAACCCGTTACATAATTGTTGTGCAAAGATGCTGACACCGCTTGTAGAATTAATATACTTTACGACACCTAGTAAAAAAACCATCAAAGCATAAATGATGGGTAATATATTAACGGCTTGAGCTGTTTTATCGCCAATCGGTAATAATCGCCATTGTGGGCTTTTTACAGCCAGAAATCCACGATATAACCCTAAAATAAATCCACAAAAATAAAGTTGATGGATAATATGTTGTGAAAACTCATAGGCAGAATGGTTAATATTATCTTGATATCCCAAAGACGCAAAAATAACCGTTGCGGACACCCCAGCAGTAATAGAGGATAAAATTGCAGCACAAAGTGTCATTAAGCTACGTCTTAGACGCGTAGGGGGTACAGTCCTTTCAACAATTTTGGTAATAATTTTTTCGATAAAAGGGCGAGCGAAGAATATGATTAATAACGCAACAAGGATTCCCCCTAACATCTGTACACGGCTAAATGAATCATTATTCCATGTTTGTGAAAATAAATTACTGAAATCGGTATAGATTTTAGTTAGTCGTGCTTGATCAGATTTATGATATAAGTTTATCTGCACCCAAAAATCCCCACTTAAAGGAGAGGGAAGGTGGGTAAACATTTGCACTTGCTGAATGTTATCAAGGGCTTGTTGAATTCGTGCAATCTGACTATTGGCTTCAAGCTGAATGATGGTTGCTTGTTGAATTTTCAATTGTAAATCGCGACGGTTTTTCGCCAAAGATTGTTGGTAATCATCGACCGTTGCATTGCTGGGATCAGTGGTGGTTTTGTTTTCATCAGCCTTGGTCGTTGTGGTGTCTTTGGTTGTCTCCAATACTTTTAAGGCATTTGTGTATCCTGCTAGTCGAGGTTGTAAAACCTTAATAAGATCGGTTGCAGTTATTGAGATGTCTTGAACTTGACTTAATAAATTTTTAAAAGCATTTCGATCCTCAGATTTCCCCATCGATTGTAAGGATTTGCTGATTGATTTTAATTGCTTTGTCATTGAATCAAGTTGTGGTTGTGTTGTCGTATCAGGAAGATTCACAAAAACAGAAGGGGTAGAGGAACTACTCGTTGTCGTGGTTGTGGTAGTTTGTTGAGCAAGGGCTAAGTTTGCACTGTTAGTACTTACCCCCAGCGTCAATAATAATATAAAAAAAGAACGTATAATGAGTCTCATGAATATGCTTTCTGATAAGAAAAGAAAAAAAGATATTTATGTTAAGTATTATAAAAAGAAATGTTTTTATCAGGGAATTTTATAATCTTTCTTATAAAAAACCATAGTTTATCTGGATAAAAAATCAAGTTTTCTTGTGATATTTTTGTAAATAGGCATTCGTTAATATTCCAAATTACCAAATTTAACCCAAAGTAACTCAAATATTGCCATACCTTCAATAAGTCTTAAAATGGTCTTGTCGCAAAGTTTTAATTATAGGGGTTTTTAATATTATTTCTTCAAAATAGGATTTTTTAATTTATTGAATTATATAGATATTTTATAATAGCTAATGCTAGTAAAAACTTAAAATTTTATAAAGATTAAACTTTGCGACAAAACCGTAATTTAGGTAATGGGTAATATATGAATACTGCTGATACTATTTATCGATTAGTTGAGTCATATCAATATGAGAAGGAAATCAAGAAAAGTATTTTCCTTGCATATGCGATCCCAGTGGCATCAGAAGAACAAGCACAGGAATGGTTGCAAAAAATCAGCGTGCCAGAGGCAACTCATAATTGCTGGGCATATCGAATTGGACAGAACTATCGCAGCGACGATGACGGTGAGCCGTCAGGAACCGCTGGGCGCCCCATTTTGCAAGTTATTGAGAAGCAAAATTTCGATCAGCTGTTGATTTTGGTTATTCGATGGTTTGGTGGGATTAAACTTGGCGCGGGAGGATTAATCCGAGCCTATAGCGGTACTGCAGCAGAGTGTTTGCGCCAAGCACCCCGTATAGAATATATTCCGCAAAAAACAGCAAGTATTTTATGTTCTTTTTCAGATTATGAATTGCTAAAAGCGCGTATGGCTGAATACGATGCCCAAATTATCAATGAAGCGTTTGGGGCAGAGGTGGAAATGAAAATCACTGTTCCTGAAGATGCTTATATAGCACTATATGAACGTGTGTTGGATATTACACGGGGGCAGGCTGTTATTGTGGAATGTTGATAATACACAGAATTTTGCGTTGCTTTTAACGCTTTAAAACGTCGAGTATATGTGGAATAGAAATCTGATGAGAGGCCCATGCTGGGGGAATTCCTTCATTTTCAGAATTGCTCTGTGTAATGATACATTGATAAGGTAAATCTGCTACCATCGCAATTTGACGATAACACCAACGTACTAACGTATGTGGCATTAATTCAATGATTTGAGTACCTGGTTTACAAAAAACCATATTGGCTAACCCTGCTCCGTGTGCCCCGATAATATGGTCAGCATTGGCGAATAGATGTAATTGTTCATCAAAAGTCAGATACTCTAATTGAATAATTGCAAACTCATGTTGTTCTAAAATTTCGATAAGTTCATCTTCATTTTGTAATACACGATTAGAAGCCGCCCGCCGATCAATATAAAATTTTGTGGGTAAAGGCACCTCTAAAGGATCCAATACAAGGCTTAATTGCCGAAAAAAAGAAATAACACCTGAATGTGTATATCCAAAAAATACGGCAACAGCGTTCCATGGAAAAAATATTTTTTCAACTTCTATAGACTGTCCCCATTGAATCTTTTTAATTTCAATGGCTCGATCTCCAAAAACGAGTTTTAAAGCTACTTTAACAGCTCTATACTCAACATCAGTCAAATGATGGGGGATTAATACGCCATCGATCATTATGGCTTCATAAGGATTAATTTGAAATAGTTTCCCTATATTCATCACCAAACAATGATAATAATTATCTTGATTGGAAGATAATAAAGAAAGCCAACAGCCCGTAATTTTTTCTTGGGGTTTTGGAATGGCGACATGATGTGGATCGGTATATTGGAACAAATCCAAAGAAGATTGTGCATGATCGAATGTATCTGCGACCATACGACCATCGTGCGTTCGAATAAGACCGCTCTCAGAGCTAATAACAACTTGTTCGAACAATAAATTATAAGCAACATGTCGATAAGGGGGGGTGGTATCCCATTCGTCCTCTAATGAGAACTGCTGAAGACGATGATATGAAGAGGAAAAGTCAGGTTTGACCCATTCTTTATTATCTTTGATCGCTCTGATTATTTTTACCTCTGGATCAAAATCAGGGGGTGCCAATCGAAATATAAAAGAAGAAGGCAAATACTCAATCATATCATTGTCCCAATTGTAAAATTAAATCAATCCTTCAGCTTTAAATGCTGCTTGTACACCTTGATCTTTTTGCATTTTATTAAAATAGTTTTGTAAATTGGTAAAACCAGACAAATCGATATTCAAACGTTTTGCCCAAGTCAAAGTCATAAAGAAATACGGATCTGCAACACTACGGAAGCCCGCAATCCATTCTTTACCATTTAACTGTTCGTTAGCTTGTTCAAATAGCTTGTGCAAAATTGTACGAGCACCTTTTGATAATGCCTCAATCACAGCAGGATCGGAACTATATTTTGTGCCACCAAAAATCAATGTAAATTTGGGGTGAACATCAGAATTTACAAAAGATAACCAACGTAAAGCCTCTGTTTTTTGTTGTAGACTGCCATCACCTAACAATTTGGCATTCGGAAAAGATTCCGCAATATAGGTTAAAATTGCAACATTTTGGGTTATAACAAAATCCCCGTCTACTAAAACAGGGATTTGACCCATTGGATTTAATTCTAAAAATTTAGGATCTTTTAATAATTCAGGGGTTACATTATGAGATACAAACTTGGCATCACACCAACATAATGCAATATGATCTGCGGTAGAGCATGCGCCTGGTTTTGTATATAATTTCATGGTTATATTCCTTTTTGTTAAATTATTTAACCACTATAAAAAGGAAATTAAGGTGATAACAAGTCATTTTTCTTCGAAAAAGAACGTTTCATCAAAAATATCCCTAGCCCTGCAGACAGCGTAAATAAAACTGCGCTCAGGATAATTTGCCCGGTATGACCGATACGAACCCCACCACCTAGTAAAACAAATACAATCGTCTGAGGCATACTACCTAAAATGGTCGCAGCTAGGAAAGGGAGGTACCCCACGCCAACAACACCAGCTGTTGTATTCAAAACGACTGAGGATCCCACTGGCATTAAACGACACATTAATACGGCACTAAATGGATTGCTTCTGATAAAATGACTGATTTTCTTTAACTTAGAATGTGCCAAATATTTTGCACCCCAATCTTTACCCAACCACAATGCCCAACTATAAGTAATTACTGCACCAACAATCGTTGCTATTGTTGCATATAAAAATCCCAACCAAAACCCGTACACAACACCTGCTGTTAAACAAACAACTTGCCTGGGAAAACCAACAGCACACATTAAAATCGCAATGAGTAAAAATATAATCTGTCCTTGAATACCACTTTTTAACAAACGATGATCTTTTAAAAATAAATCTAGCCCATGAAAATAACGTGCAAAAAAAGCAACAAGAATAATACCTAAAACCATCAAACAAGGTTTGTAAAACTGTTTTAAAATAGAAGTTAAATTTGACGACTTTACATTATTATTCATAATCTATCTTTTAATCACTATTTAAAAGTGCGACTTGCTAAAAGCTGTTTATAAGACTAAAAATCAAACTAGAATATGTTTTTTCTTATAAAATACAACCTTATAACCCTTATGAAAATAATTCTCTAGCCATGCAATATAATAAATCTATCTCAAACTGGTTATTTTTTATTTGTTTCATGCTCTTGTGCATGATTGCTCTTGGTGGATATACACGCCTGACAGGCTCGGGTTTATCTATTATGGATTGGAAGCCCATTACAGGGATGATTCCCCCGTTAAATCATGCAGAATGGGTCAGAGAGTTTGAGCTCTATAAAACTATTCCACAATATAAAATTATCAATGATGGTTTTGGTTTGGATGGCTTTAAACAAATTTTCTGGGCTGAATGGAGCCATCGTTTTTTAGGACGGTTAATCGGGTTTGTGGTTCTGTTGCCGTTGATCTATTTCATGATTAAACGCGCAATTACCAAAAAATTAGCCATCATCCTCTTTGTCATTTTTATTCTAGGTGGTCTGCAAGGTGGCATTGGATGGTTTATGGTTCATTCAGGCTTTCGTCCAGATAGTACAGCCGTTGAACCCGTTCGCTTAGTCCTGCATTTATCTTGTGCTATTGCCCTTTACATCGCAATTTTATGGACTGGACTTTCTGTCAGAACTCCTCAACCAGACCTTTCCTTGGATAAAAATACCATTAAACCAATACGCACTTTATTATGGATTGATATTGTTTTGCTCTGTATCACAATTATTGCGGGTGGTTTTACTGCGGGAACCCATGCAGGGCACTCATTCAATACATTTCCTTTGATGAATGGACACTTAATTCCCACTGATTATGCTTCTCTTTCTCCTTTTCTAAACAATTTTATCGATAACGTTGCGACCATTCAATTTAATCATCGTCTCTTGGCAACAATCACAGCGATTATGATTTTGATTACCCTTTTCCTAGGATTAAAAGCCCCATTAACAAAACATATCAAAGATTCATTGATGCTGATGGGATGGGCTGTACTTATTCAATATGTGCTTGGAGTCACTACATTATTATTGGTTGTTCCCGTATGGGCTGGAACCATTCATCAAACATTTGCTGTTATTTTACTGACAACTTTAATTATTGCTCTACATCGTACTCGTATTAAAAATGCAATTTCTTTATAATTTCTAACGCTTATTTTACATCAGGAAAGCTTATACCCTATGACGGATTCCATTAATGCCCTTACAATGACAGATGATCTTTTCTTTAATTCTGCCTCCAGTCAGTTGGATCGTAACAAAACTGAAAAATCGGTTCATAACACATTAAACGGTATGGATGATGGAGAGCTTTTCTTAGAATATTGCGAAAGCGAGATGATATCTATTGATGATGGGACTATTCGCACAGCCACAACCGATATTACTTCTGGTTTCGGTTTGCGCTCTGTTTTAGATACAGAAACAGGCTTTGCACATTCAAATGAACTGAACGATCAGGCATTAACTCGTGCTGGTGAAACTGTCAGCCAACTTAAAATGGGACGCAGTGGCACTATGTCAGACAATCCCATTGCAACCAATCAACGTTTATATCATCCAGAAAATCCTTTGCAACAAGGCAGCTTTTCTGCCAGAGCACATTTACTCCATGAAATTGATGCCTATGCTCGTGGCAAAGATAAACGAGTAGTGCAAGTCAGTGCGTCTATTTCTGGGGAATGGCAAGCGATTCAAATTATTCGCGCTAATCATTTTAGAACAGCCGATATTCGTCCGCTTGTTCGTCTGAATGTATCGATCATTACCGAAGAAGATGGACGCAGAGAAATTGGCTCTTATGGATGTGGTGGTCGTTATGGATATGATGAAATTACCCAGGAATCCCTTTGGAAATCAGCTGTAGACGAGGCTTTGCGTCAGTCTTTAGTCAATCAAAAAAGCAAACCTGCCCCTGCTGGGGAAATGGATGTTGTTTTAGGAGCTGGCTGGCCTGGAATTTTATTACATGAAGCGATTGGACATGGGCTTGAAGGTGATTTCAACCGTAAAGGCACCTCTGCTTTTGCGGGCTTGATGGGGCAACGCATTGCTGCCCCTGGTGTAACTGTCGTGGATGATGGTACGATTGCTAGTCGTCGTGGCAGCCTGAGCATCGATGATGAAGGAACCCCAACACAACGTACGACTTTAATTGAAGATGGAATTTTAACAGGATTTATTTATGATCGTCTCAATGCACGGTTAATGGGGAAACAATCCACAGGAAATGGACGCAGACAATCTTTTGCGTATACGCCTATTCCTCGTATGACCAACACCTTCATGATGGAAGGTCAAGATTCCCTTGACGATATGATTGCCAATACTAAACGTGGCATTTACGCGGTTAATTTTGGCGGTGGGCAAGTGGATATTACCTCTGGTAAATTTGTTTTTTCTACCTCTGAAGCCTATCTGATCGAAAATGGTCAAGTAACGCATCCTGTTAAAGGGGCAACCTTGATTGGCAATGGTCCTGATGCATTAACAAAAATTACCATGATTGGTAATAAAATGGAGCTTGATAGAGGCGTTGGTACTTGTGGCAAAGCAGGACAAGGGGTTCCCGTTGGCGTTGGACAACCAGCGCTTAAGATGTCAGGATTGACCGTTGGAGGAACTGACCTTTAATAATTGTCAATTCATAATCATAATAATATTGTCGATGTGAAAAATAGAGTGATGATGGGTTTTATAAATGCTTAACTTTTCGTCACTCTCGAATAGTCAGTTATTCTTTCGTGTGCTTTACTTCAATAGTTGACATTATTGTTCACACAGCAGATAATTTCCACATATTAATGTGTATAGTCTAGTATTTTATTTTCATTATTAGGTAATTCTTGATAATGTAAAACGGCTTGTATAATTCCATCCATTACCATTCTTGCAGCAAAGGGACGATAATGAATAGGATCCCAAAAGCTTGTCCTTTGTTGGGTAAAATGGTTTGGAATTGCAAAATCAATGACTGTGCTGTTCGGTGCAGTTCGTGCAACAGAGGCAATATACGCCTTGCATGACTTCCAACTTGTATCTGTCCACCCACCCTCTTTACCATAAAATTCAGCAGAAAACGGTGGAATAATAATAATTTTAATAGTCTCTTTGGGCAGCTTATCGATCATTCGCTTTAATCTAGGCAGGGCAGGATGAACGGGGATACGACCATTGGGTGATGAGTTATCTTCTTGGGTCCACTCTGCAAAAGTTTTGTTGACTTTGCTAGGATCATAGACAGAGGATATTGGTAGCAAAGGCGTATAGCCATCAGACCCATAACGCTGTTTTTTTAACCCGATTAACCATGCAAATTGATTGACTGCCTCTTGCAGTGCATATTGGTTCGCCATTTTTAAATATCCAATCCATACAGATCCTTCGTACATCCATAAAGGCATTGGTCTTGCAGAATGCTGTGGGTCTTCAAAGCACCATATATTATCGGTATTAAAAATCATGACTTTTGGATTGGGATGATGTTTAAAGAAAAGATTGAGCATCTTTTCTTGTTCCCAAGGTGTAGAAGCATTCATCGACAAATTGACAAAGTGCGCGTTAAAAGCTGGGTTAAGGATCGCAGGTTGTAAAGGACGGCTGGTAGAGGTGCCAAGAATAGCCGAATCAAATTTGGTATCGATGGCTAATGCGGGGAAGCTGTAGCGTGCATTGGTGGAAATAGGAATACGATGAAATGGAGGAGACAATGGCAGCATTCCCCATGGATCGACAATGATGATAAACAACCAAACTAACAATGTTGCGCCACCAGTAATGCCAAGAAAAATAAAAGCAAATTTACGCCAAGAATTAGAAACGGAAGTAGATGAAGGCATCAGGAATGCGTCCCCCAATCAAAAGAATGAAAAATGCAGCCGCAATGCCTCCAACAATGGCAATCCATTTCGAAGGACGTAGATAATTATTGATTAAATTTTGGCTGGCAGGGCAAAATAATACTAATAAGATAGCCAGATAAAAAATGATATTATGACGGATTCTATAGGTTCCAAAGCCATTTAATCCGATCATTGATTGCCAAATATGAGCTGCGGTTAAAAAACTTTCAGCACGAAACAACACCCAGCTAAATATCAAAAATAACAAGGTAACGATCCAAGCAATTGGCTTTGGCAAAGCGAAAGGTGCAATTTTCTTCCATCCATGATTAATTGTTAATCCAACGCCATGCATTCCTCCCCATGCGATAAAACTCCATCCAGCACCATGCCATAATCCTGCCAGTAGCATCGTGGTGATTAAGTTGCCACTTTGTCGAACAGGGCCACATCGATTGCCACCTAATGGAATATAAAGATAATCTTTAAGGAAACGAGATAATGTCATATGCCAACGTCGCCAGAATTCTTGTAGATTATGAGATTGATATGGGGCATTGAAATTATAAGGAAGTTGTAAACCAAATAGCAACGCAGTACCAATAGCCATATCTGAATAACCAGAGAAATCAAAAAAGATTTGTAAGCTATATGCAATCGCAGCAACCCATGCTTCGGTGATATTTAAAAGATGTCCTTGTGCGGCTTGATCGAACAAGGGATTACAGGTCATTGCAATACTCTCAGCAATGCCTGCTTTTTTAACCAAGCCGATCAGGATTAAACACAGCCCTTTGCTGATATTTTCCCATAATTGAGGATTAACAGGATTTTTCTCAAATTGAGGGATAATCTCATTATGGCGGACAATAGGCCCAGAAATAAGTTGCGGAAAGAACGTCACAAATTCAAAAAAATCAACAAGGTTATAAATATGTTTATCGCCTCGCCTTAAATCGATCAAGTAAGAGATTTTTTGAAAGACAAAGAATGAAATCCCCAATGGCATGATAATATTCCATGGGGTATGATGAATCCCGAACAAATGATCAATATTCTCAGTAAAGAAATTGGCATATTTAAAGAAACCCAGCATGGCAAGATTCAAAATTACACCGCTTGTTAGCCAGATTTTATTTAAATTCTTGCTGTATTGGCATGCAATTGCCCAATTAATCAACGTCAGTAAAATTAAGAAAGGGACAAAGTGCCAATTCCACATACCATAAAATATTAAAGAGGCTGTGATAATAATCAGCTGTCTTGCCATTCTGACTTGAGCAAAGCTATAAAAAGCAATAAGGAAAAGAGGAAGAAATAGAATTAGAAATTCTTGCGTGCTAAATAACATGGACTCATTTCATTGGAATTGAAAACTATAGTTCTTCTTTTAGCTGAATGTTGGCATGGTTGATGATCTGATCTTCATTTAAAAGATAAAGCGTATCAAGTAAAGCCATTTGCAAACTTCCTGGACCTTTGGCATGTTGCGTTGCAATATCTCCGGCTATACCAATTAAAGCCATAGCATGTGCTGATGCTGCTAAATTATTTGTTTCTACGGCTAAACATGCGGCAGTTATGGCGGTTGGGCTGCATCCTGATCCTGTTACCTTGGTCATCATAATATGTCCATTATGATTTTCTATGACCTGATAACCATCAGTAATATAGTCTGTTATCCGCTAATTGATACGATGGTTTGACAAGATAAAGCCAATTTTTTTGCCGCTTCTAAGGCTTGTTAAGGCGGGGCTTTACTATCAACGCCTTGACCACTATGATGGGACGCTTGCTGCGTATATAACGCATATAAAGCGACCAATTCCTACATTTAATGTAAATGGAGAATGGGGATATTTAAGAATTTCAGTAAATCCACTGTCTTACTTCCGAAAACCATATTATAAAGCGAATTATTTTCAAATGCACCCATAAATAAAATATCGATACATTGTTCCTGCACAGTACGGATAACGGTATCCTCAATATTTCCGCCCCCTAAAATAAAAGAGGAAATGACCTTATATCCAGCATCTGCCAAGGTATGATGCGCCCAATCCAATTCCTCTTGGCGTTCGTCGGTTTGATTGCCCGACATGATCAAATATAAAGGGATAGATAAACAGTATTTTTCTTGTGCTAGATGTTTTACAAGACGTTTAGAAATCTCGCTGCCACTGAATGCCAACATACTATTCTTGGGTGTCTTAAACTCTTCAGCAATCGTTAAAATCGGTTTATGCAGAGTACGCATAATTTGTTGAATACTTTTACCAATAACCTCTTGATGTTTTTGGGTTTGTTCACCTCGTCTGCCCATGACTAACAAATCAATTTTTGACTCATATTGAATAATCTTTTCAATAAAATAGCCATATTCTTCATGGATGCCCAATAATGATGGTTCTACACCATTTTCCAAGGCGCGTTTATAATAGGTATTTAATAGTTGGCGACGAGGGGTTTTTTGATTAATGTTATTTGTTTCATTTGGGGATGGACAATCGCCAATATGAAGTAACTCTAGCGGTTTGTTTAAAGTATTTGCAAACCAAGCAGCATAATCGGTTACGTAAGCAGAGTAGGTTGATTGATCGATACAAGCAACGATTTTCGTGTTTTCCATAAAGATATTCCTACCCTTCGTTATTGTAGAATTTATTGTTACCCATAATACGTAAATTAATCAAATATATTCATTGTTTATTATATAAAATTACTTGGGTGTTGCTAAAATAAATAGTGGTTCATCAGTTTATAAAAAAGAGCTATCCAGTTTATTGGAATAGCTCTTGTTGTATTAAGTCATTTTGTAATCAACACCAGGTTGTTTTAATCGAATAAAATAAGTCAGGACAGCAGCAAAATAATATAAAAGTCCATAAATAATAAAGACCCCATAATTCCCAAAACCAATAAAGTAAATAACAGATACTAAGGCATTCCCAAGGAATTGGCTCAGACCTCCCCCAAGGTTTTGAATAGAAACAGCAGCTCCTTTTCTTTCGGGGGCTAACATTGGAAAAATAGCCCCCATTGGAACAAAGGAGGTAATGGTTAATGCAAAAAAGAGCATTGCTGCGATACTAGCGTAAACATTTCCTGGAAATAAGGTTGGAATATAATACAATAAGATGGTTGCTGTTCCACAACCAACAAATCCAACCCAGCGCATTTGTTTTAACCACCCAATACGATCCCCAATAATACCCCACAAGACATTGGTAAACGGTTGAATTGGATAGATAAAAATACTGATTAACTGCCATTGATGTAAAGTAAACTGTCCACCATCATTAGCGGTCATAAAATTCGGTAAAACAACTGTTAGCACGCCAAAAAGAGAGAAATTACAAATTGCTCTGATAATCAGTGCAATGGCCAGATCTCGGCTACGAAAAACAAGGGTTAAATCACTGCAAATTTCGCCTACTCTGGTGCCGAATGACACGTGTACTTTTTGCTCTTTTTCACTTTTCCTTTCGGCAGGCGTTTTTAAGAGAAATATTGTAATTGCGGCACCAGCAGTTGCCCAAATTAATGCTTGCCACAGGGTAAATTCTTCCCCCATTTTTTCGACAAAGAAATAAGGAATGCAATAGCCGATAATACCATATCCAATGGTAAACATTGACCAAATCCAACCAACAGCAGAGGCGAGTTGATTATCTGGCGTTTCCTTGACTACCCAATAAAAGAATCCATAAAAGAATAAAGGATAGGCAAATCCTCTTAATCCATAAAAAGCAAAAATTGCGTAATAATTATGTGGAACAATCCCAAATTGCATAAACGCAGCATGCAAAATAATCCACATGATGACACCAATAATCATAATTCTTTTGGCACCAAAGGTTTCAGCAAAAACCCCTGATAACCAACTGGATATCGCAGCAGTCAATCCGTAAATGGAGAAAATTAAACTGCCTTTATCCTCGGCTATACCTAAATTATGATGAATATAATGAGCCAAAAAGCTCTGTTCAAAGCCATCACCAGCCATAAAAAGGGCAACAGCAATATATCCCCAAAAAAGGGAAACGGGCATGCCAATTACCATACGCGATTTTGCTTGGGAGTTACTCATTTGTCATATCCACAAAAAGAGAAATAATAATTAAGGGGAAAAAAGCCCGTCATAATCATCATTATTATGACGGGCTTTTAATAGTCAAAAAAGTAAAATGATTTATTCAACCAGTTGGATTTGTAGCTTTACATCATCAGGTTTTGCAGATGCTGCACGTTCAAATGCTTCAATTGCTTTTTCAAATGGATAAACGCCAGAAATCAACGGTTTTAAATTAACTTTTCCAGACGCAATTAAGCTAACGGCACGATCATATACATTTGCATAGCGGAAGACTGTTTCCATACGTAATTCTTTACTTTGTGCTGTAACCAAGTCAAATGGAACTTTGTCAACAGGCATTCCCACAAATACAATGGTTCCACCAGGTCTGACACAAGCAAGCAACGGATCGTAAGAAGAAGGATGTCCAGATGCTTCCAATGCTACATCGACGCCCCAATCTTTGCCACATTCAGCTTTAACCTTATCAACCAAGGATTCTTTGGTAATATTAACAGGGATTAATCCTTCATATTGACCTGCGATTGCCAATTTTGGTGCCGCAACATCGGAAATAAAGACTTTACTTGCACCTGAAGCTAATGCAGCTAATGCGGTTAAAATACCAATAGGACCACATCCAGCAACTAAACAAACATCTCCTGGCTTGATTTGTGCTTTGACACAAGCATGTACGCCAGTTGCAAAAGGTTCGACAAAAGCACCTTCGGCAAATGAAACATTATCTGGTAATTTAAATGTATAAGCAGCAGGATGAACAACAGTTTCCGTTAAACATCCATGAATAGGAGGGGTCGCCCAGAAACGCACATCAGGATCAACATTATAAATTCCCAGTTGTGTTGCTTTGGAGTGTAGGTTTGGAATACCAGGTTCCATACAAACACGATCACCAACTTTGAGATTGGTAACGTCTTTACCGACTTCGATCACTGTGCCAGAAGCTTCATGCCCAAGAACCATCGGTTCATTAACAACAAAAGGTCCAATTTTTCCATGTGTGTAATAATGGACGTCACTGCCACAGACACCAACATTATGGATTTTGATTTTGACATCGTTTGCCCCGACATGACTGGGTAAATCAATGTCACGAATGCTCAGCTTACCTTTGCTTTCTAAAACAAGAGCTTTTGCCATAAAAAACCTCCTAAAAGACGAGAAAAAACAGTGTTATAGCGATAGCACCAACCTCATCCCTTTAACAATCACAAAAAAGTGATTTCAATAAAAGAAAGATTAGATAGCTGAGTTATTCGTTAATTTATTTGATTTGGTATTTGCCAGAAAAACGCTTTGCCTACCATAAGGAAGCGTTTGATTATTCCCAAGTCATTAAGAGGTTAATAAGGAATTCTGTATCATCAAGCATAGGTTTTATTAGAATAATGGTTGCACTGATGACAAAAGCTTTGAACCAGTTTATAAGCTTAAGAATATGCATTTTGCCTCCTATAAAATTATTAAAGGTCAAACCCTAATAAATGAACTATGCTTTGTTATGTTACGTATTAAGTTATCTTTCTGAAAAACTTCAATATTTGTCTGATTTTATGATAGCATATTGAAAATTAAGAGCAATTTATTCTTTTACATATTTTGGTCAAAATCATGTGATATCATTATTATGGGTTATAATAATGAGTAATCAAGATGAAAATCTAGTCTGTTATAAAATACTTTCTGTTTAGACTGTGCAAACGATTCCAGAGGGTTTTAAAAATCGTCACAATACTAAAATGGGAACATGGGCAAAATTGGTAATTTTATCTGGCTATTTAACGATGGAATTTATGTCAGATGATGGAGAAACTACCGATCAAGTTGAATATTCGAAAGAGTAGCAAGCGCTCTTCATTAAACCGCAACATTATCATCAGATTGCGTCTTATAGTGAGGATATTCGTTGTCAACTTTCTTTCTATACCAAAGTGTCTGTCGTAAATGAAAAGCCATTCTTAAAAAATAGTTAAGAATGGCTTTTCATTCATATCAAACACTCAATTCTTAGGAAGAAATAGCTTTCTTTTCATAATAAGAAATACGTTCTACCTTAGGTGTTGAGCCACCACCAGAAAATTCAGAATCCAACCAGGCTTTAACAACGGTTTTTGCTAATTCTGGTCCAATAACTCTTTCACCCAAAGTGATGATTTGTGCATCGTTGCTTTTTCTGGCACGTTCAGCAGAAAATGTATCATGACATTGCGCTGCACGAATTCCGGGGATTTTGTTGGCAGTAATTGCCATGCCAATGCCTGTTCCACAAACTAAGATTCCGCGTTCATGTTTTCCTTCTCTGATTGCTTGACCTACAGACCATGCAATATCAGGATAGAAATTGGATTCACGATTGGCATCTGTGCTGTAATCAACGACTTTGATGCCGATGGATTCTAACCATTCCACAAGTGTATTTTTTAAATTAACCGCTGCATCGTCACAGCCAATAGCAATAGGTAACATTACTTTTTCCTACGGTTTAAAGTTGTTGTTAATTAAAATTCTTAATTCGCTCTTAATAAATATCACGAAGAGTTCAATTATAACATATAAAAAATATATAATTTTTCACTATAATTGTTCTTGTAGAACGAGAATTTTTCTTAATTTACCCTTGTTGTTCTAATAATCTTCAAAGTCAAATCACAAGTATTTTATTTGTATAAAAAACCAAATTGTTAAATGATGTCAGGCTAGAATTAAACCTATAAAATGTTCAAGAAAGAGTAACATGATGACAGAAGTTAAAACTGGCCCAGTTGCTAAATTAGATAATATTCCTAAAACGATGCGTGCGATTGTTGCATACGCGCCTGGCGATTATCGTTTTGAGGAAGTGCCTGTTCCTGAAATTGGACCAAATGAAATTTTAGTCAAGGTCGAAGCATGCGGTATTTGTGCAGGAGATATTAAATCTTTTGAAGGCGCACCAAGTTTTTGGGGCGATGAAAAACAGCCTGCTTATATCAAAGCGCCAATGATTCCAGGTCATGAATTTATTGGTCACGTTGTTGCTTATGGTGAAGGGATTAGCGATTTTAAATTAAATGATCGTATTACCTCTGAGCAAATTGTTCCTTGTTGGGATTGTCGCTTTTGTAATCGTGGTGAATATTGGATGTGTGAAAAGCACGATTTGTATGGTTTCCAAAAGAACGTCAATGGTGCAATGGCTGAATACATAAAACTTCCAAAAGAAGGGATCAATCACCATGTTCCTGATGATTTGCCAATGGAAAAAGCTGTATTGATCGAACCATACGCATGTTCAATGCATGCTGTGCAACGTGCAAGCGTTAAATTGGGCGATGTTGTTGTGCTTTCTGGTGCAGGTACGCTTGGTTTAGGGATGATTGGCGCAATTAAAAAATCTGGTCCAGACAAATTGGTTGTTCTTGATTTAAACGAAGATCGCCTTGCTATGGCTAAAAAATTTGGTGCGGATATTGTGATGAACCCAGCTAAGGAAGATGTGGTTCAAAAAATCAAAGATATGACCGAAGGCTATGGTTGCGATATTTATATTGAAGCAACAGGTGCTGGTAAATCTGTTGAACAAGGATTGGCGATGATCCGTAAATTGGGTCGTTTTGTTGAATTTTCAGTGTTCAAAGACCCTGTGGCTGTAGATTGGAGCATCATTAGTGATCGTAAAGAGTTGGATGTATTGGGATCTCATTTAGGTCCATATTGTTATCCAATGACGATTAAAGGGATCCAAAATGGAGATTTCCCAACAGAAGGCGTTGTAACACACGTGTTTGCATTAGAGGACTATCAAGAAGCCTTTGGGTTAATGAAAAAAGGTGTTGGTTCTTTGAAAATTGTTTTGGATCCAAATAGAAAATAACTATTTTGGCCGATACAAAGCCTAGCGGATGGCTAGGCTTTTGTTTATAAGGGAAGAGTGTATGGGCAATATAATAAATAAAATCTTTGTTTCACCAAAATTGATGCTGGGTTATTTTGGGGTGATGATTTTTATGGCTGGTGAAGGTTTAGAACTTAACTGGTTACCTGACTATTTACAGCATAATGGTATGACTGAGGCTCAAACGGGTCTGATTTACACAATCTATGGACTGATGGTTGCCATTTCATCATGGTTTTCTGGCGTTTTGGCAGAAATCTTTGGTGTCAGACGCGTTATGTTCATAGGACTGGTTTTATTTTATATTGGTTCATTCTTCTTTCTGACCTTTGGTATCCCTACAAATAGTTTATATTGGATAATTCCGACTTATGCTGTTCGCGGGTTGGCTTATCCATTATTTGCTTATGGATTTTTGGTGTGGGTTGCTTATGAAGCCCCCGCAGAACGTTTAGGCTCAGCAGTTGGAATTTTTTGGTTTATGTATTCTGGCGGTGTTGCGGTAATTGGTACTAAATATTCCGATATTATGTTGAATTATTTTCACATGCAGCATTTGCATCTATTATGGACTGCATTAATTTTCGTCACATTGGGTGCGATTATTGCTTTGGCTCTAAGTGGCGGTGATTCTTCTGGCAATAATAATCGAAAATCAGAAAAAGCATCTTTTTCTTATTTACTTAATGGATTAACAATTTTAGCCAAGAAACCAAAAGTTGCAATGGGCGGTATTGTTCGTATAATTAATACCAGTGCTGCTTATGGTTTTCCTGTATTTATTCCAGCACTTTTAATTGCTGAAAGTTATGACAAAGCTGTTTGGTTGTCTGTTGTTTTCTGGTTATGGATGACCAATGTTGTCTTTAATTTGTTGTGGGGTATTATCGCAGACAGATTGGGTTGGCGTAATGTTGTGATGTGGTTTGGTTGTGTTGGCTGTGCGATTACAACATTCTTATTCTATTATGCGATAACATCACATGCATCAGTTTTAACAATTACAATTATTGCCAGTGTTTATGGTTGTTTTCTTGCTGCGTTTGTTCCGTTATCTGCAATTATGCCAATGTTGGCTCCAAATGACAAAGGTGCAGCGATGTCTATCCTTAATTTTGGCGCAGGGATGAGTTATTTCTTTGGATATTTTATTGTAACCTTGTTTATTTCTTCTATTGGCAGTGGTGGCGTGATTTATATCTATACAGCATTATATGTGGTCGCTGCTGTATTAATGATTTTTGTAAATGTGAAACAGCCTTCTGGAGATAGTGTTGAGCATGAGTTAAGCGTTGCAGTTAAAGAAGCTTTGTAAATTGTTAATAATTTGATCGTAAGGGATAAAATAATGTCTCAAAAAGAAATGTTTGATTTATCTGGTAAAGTTGCCGTTATTACGGGTGGTGGTGCAGGTATTGGCAATGAAATTGCCAAGGCATATTTGGAAAAAAATGTCAAAGTTGCATTACTAGATCGTGCAGAAAATATTGCAGAAATCGCCAAAGAATTAAGTGCAGACAATGTGATTGGATTACAACTTGATGTAACTAAAAAAGATCAAATTGATCAAACAATCAAAAGAGTCGTCGATCATTATGGTCGTATTGATATTTTGGTGAATTGCGCTGGCGTCGCAATATTAGATGCGGCTGAAGATGTCAGTGAAGAAGGTTGGGATGCAACGATTGCAATTAATTTAAAAGGTACATTTTTTGTTTCCCAAGCTGTCGGTAAGGTGATGTTGAAACAAAAACAAGGTTCAATTATCAATTTTGCGTCTCAAGCAGGCGTTGTTGCCCTTCCAAACCACCTGTCCTATTGTGCCAGCAAAGCTGGGGTTATTGGGTTAACCAAAGTATTGGCTTTGGAATGGGGGCCTTCTAATATTAATGTGAATTCGATTTCTCCGACTGTTGTATTAACGGCAATGGGTAAAACCGTATGGGCTGGTGCTGTGGGTGATGAATTTAAAGCAAAAATTCCATCACGCCGCTTTGCCGAACCTGAACAAATTGCTGCTGCTGCTGTTTATTTAGCAAGTAGTGAAGCATCCATTATTAATGGTGCAAATTTAGTTATTGATGGTGGTTTTACAATTCAGTAAGATAATCACATATTTGTTAATCAAGCCAAAGTGAATGAATGATGAAATTAAACAGAATTATTAATGATCCTAATCTTGTTGTTGAAGATGCAATTGAAGGATATGTAGCAGCTCATCCAGAGCTTTTTGCAAAAACAGATCATGAGAGAGTATTGAAATATCCATCTATCCCACAACAAGGAAAAGTTGGGATTGTTACAGGTGGTGGTTCTGGTCATGAGCCTGCGTTCTTGGGCTATGTTGGTAAAAACATGGTTGATGCTGTGGCTATTGGAGAGATTTTTTCTTCACCAACCGCAGGTGCTTTTCTTGATGCGATGAAAGCTGCTGACGGTGGGGCAGGTGTTGCTTGTCTTTATGGAAATTATGCTGGCGACAATATGAATGTCAAAATGGCGGTTAAAAAAGCGGCTGCTGCGGGTATTACTGTAAAAACAGTGGTTGCTAATGATGATGTTGCTTCTGCACCGATTGATGAAAAAGAAAAACGTCGTGGTGTTGCTGGTGAAATCCTGATGTGGAAAGTGGGCGGTGCAGCTGCAGCGGCTGGCTATGATCTGGATGGTGTTATTGCTGTTGCTCAAAAAGCTATTGATAATTGTCGTTCTATTGGCGTTGGTCTAAGTTCTTGTATTATTCCAGCTGTGGGTCATCCTAATTTCAATATTGATAATGGGATGATGGAAGTTGGTATCGGTCATCATGGTGAGCCTGGTATCAATGTTGTTCCTTTACAACCTGCCAAAGAAATGGCAGAAACCATGTTGGAACCTATTTTAAAAGAAGGACTTTTTGAATCTGGTTCTGAAGTTGTTGTTTTAGTTTCTGGTTTGGGTGCAACCCCTACGATGGAGCTTTATATTTATTATGCAGAAGTCGATCGCATTTTAAAAGAAAAAGGCGTTAAGGTTCATCGTAGCTACGTGGGTAACTATTTTACCTCTCTTGAAATGATGGGTGTTACTCTTTCTATGATGAAATTAGATGACGAGTTGAAAAAACTTGTTGATGCTCCCGTTCATTCTCTTGGTATGGTTCAAGGTTAATAAAATGTCTGAAGTTATTGTTATTAAAAATGGTGTTGATATCGTTGATGATTTAATCAATGTAATCGTTAGCAATCGGGACTACTTAAGTGAAATCGATGGTGCTATTGGGGACGGAGATCACGGTATTAATATGGCCAAAGGGTTTAATATTTGTAAAACCCGCATTGATGGTAAACAATTAACCCTATCTGAGGCTTTGGCTGAACTTAGTGATTCTTTAATGGAAGGCATTGGTGGTTCTATGGGACCATTATATGGTTGCATTTTCACAGGTTGGTCAGACAGCGTTCAAGGTAAAACAGAGCTGACCAAAGAAGATGTGCAAGCCATGTTGGCAAATGGGATGAGCGAACTGCAAGATATTAGCCCGGCTCAAAAAGGTGACAAATGTTTGGTAGATACTTTATTTCCAGCCGTTGAAAGTTTTGCACAAGCTGTTAAAGAAGAGAAAACTTTTAAAGAAGCATTAAATATTATGAAAGATGCTGCTGCAAAAGGGCGAGATTCGACCAAAGATTTAGTGGCTAAAATTGGTCGTGCAAGCCGCCTTGGCGAACGTTCAAAAGGTGTGTTAGATGCTGGTGCGACTTCTTGTTGTTTATTGGTAACTCAATTAGCAGATAGCCTTGAGGCAAAAATGAATTAATTCTTTTTATCTATTGGCTTAATTTTAAAACCGTGCTTTTGCCAAAAAAGCACGGTTTTTTGTTTATAATAAAGGATATCCTCTTACAAATGATTGATATAGTGATAGGTTAAGATATTATTTGTCTAGCAGATAAGTTGAAGGAGTGTTGAGGTTTAGTTTTACCCAAAAATCCTTTAAAGCAATATCTTGCGAAATATAGAATGATGACAGTTGATGATGGTAAAGCAAGCGACATCACAATGCATTATTTTTAGGAATTATAGAAAATAAAGTTTCACTAACTTTTGCGAAAATCAAACAAAGTAATATAAAGATATGTAAAAGGATAATTTCCACTTGGCTAGTGAATAAGATATTAACAGTATTAAAAAAGTCCTAGAAGTTGACTGTTGATCTTAATCCAAAAACAGCCTCATTTTGTATGCGTTTATGATAGCCCTCTTCTAAATTTAATCCTCCACCAGGATTGAATATATATTGGAAATCGGGTTTTATTTCCCACCAAGGCGTTGCTTGGATTTGCCATGCTAATTCTATGTGATGTTCTGTTTTTCTGGTGCGCCATGAGGGGTCATTGTTAAAGTAACGATAATCACGATCATATTGTCTGGCTCTATCTCCAAAACTACCAAATCCCCACGCAAACCCAAGAGAGTCGTCCTCTCTATTAAAAATACCTTTATAAACAATACCTGCATCACCCCCTAGATTAACGGGACTGCGATCGCCTGGTGATGTTTGGATGCGACCAAAGAGACCGACGGAATGGGTTTTATCTTTGTTACGCCAAATCATTTGATCGATAATGCCATATACAGACCAATTATGTCGGTGTTTCCACATGGTTTGGTCGTTATTAGGATCGGCAAGTGGTAGTCTTTGTGCATTATATCGTTGATCGGGAAAACCTGCACTGTCAAAATAAGCACCGATTCTGTATGTGCCTGGATAGCCAGTAGATACTGTTTTATCTTTTGCATCATCAGGGGCAGGGTTTAAATGATATTGTAATTCATTGATAATGAATACGCCTGTGTTAAAATTAAAATGTGTTCCAGAAAGGTGTGCTGCTTGTGGATCGCAAGTAAAGGCACCTGATGGGTTACAAAAAGGAACATCGTTAGGATTATCATTGGTGACTGCAAATAAATTGGTCCAATTAGCATTGGGTTGAAATGCGAATCGAATGCCAGGGGCAGCCAAAGGATAGTCAACACCACCACTATAGGTATCAACAGAGCTGACCATTGACCAACCAAAAGAAGAGTTGATAAACATGGTTGCGTAATCACTAATATTAAATTCTTGGTCTAAACTTAATTTACCAATACGTACTGTAAATTTATCATCCCAAAATCCTTGTTGGTACCACAGCTCCCATAATCTTGTGGAACGATCGGCTTCAATACCACTGATATTATTTAAGTCGCTTAGATTTTCACCTGTAAATTGGCGACCTCTAATTTGTAAAGCACTGATATTAAATACCCCATGTTTTATTCCTAGAACTTTTTCAGGATCCCAGTTTAAGGTAAGCGTGGTCATCCCTTCATAGGCGGCGCCTTGTTTCGTCCCACCATATGGATTTCCCCAAACTTCGTTAATATCAACAGCGGTGAACGTGATTCCATATTGTGCCAACCAAGGGCGAACGCCCCACATATCTTTTAACAACATATCCTGATCTTCTGGATGTTGCCCTGTATTTTGATCTAGAACTTTTGCGGGAGGCGGTGTTTTCTTTGTAGGGTTAGCACTGCTATTATTTGTTGAGGGTGATGCGTCTTGGCTAATAATAGCAGAAGAGCGGGCTGCATGGGCGTGATTTGTGTAAATAATTAAGGATAGAGGCACATAAACAGAAATGGAAGTTAGTTTTTTTCTATAGTATGAGGGGATATGTGCAAGATATTTCAAGAGTTTTTTCATTGTCTGATATCTCATATAAAAATGAAATTGATAATTATTATTAACAATTAAGATTAATATTTTACACTTGTCAATTTGATATAACGGTATATATAATTCTACATCAAAACTGTGGCATTTATATGTAGTTATCAGTTGAATTTTTCAGAAATCTGTTTCATATTGATGCAAGTAATTTGCATTTGCATATTAAATTAAGATAGCGAAATGTTACTTATACGATTGTCGATTCCATTAAAAAATAAATAATTTACAAGGAGATACCTTATGTGTATTAAAAAAACCCTTTTAGCAACAGGCTGTGCATTGCTTTTTTCAAGTCCTGCTTTTGCGGTTGAATATCCGATTGGTAAACCCCAAACATGCGGAGGGATGGAGATCGCTGCGGTCTATTTGCAACCGATTGAAATGGATCCCGAAGGGGTTATGCTGCCAGCATCTAAATCTGATATCCATCTTGAAACAGATATTCATGCAACCGCAGACAACAAAAATGGTTTCCCAGAAGGCAGCTGGATGCCATATCTGCAAGTTGCTTATGAGCTGAATAAAGTGAATGATACAAAAATTACCAAAGGAATTTTGCATCCAATGGTTGCAAATGATGGTCCACATTATGGTGAAAATATCAAAATGATGGGACCTGGAAAATATCATTTAAAAGTAACCATTTTACCCCCTTCTCGTGAATCAATGTTCGGCAGACATGTTGATAAAGAAACAGGGGTTGCACCATGGTTTAAACAATGTGTAACGGAATTTGATTTTACCTATGCTGGCACAGGTAAAAAAGGCGGATATTAATTAGTTGTTATTTTGTGTTTAAAAAAAGTTGTTAGGATATTGGAAAGATGAAAAGTTACTTCAAATATCCTGATAATTTTTGTGTAAGTTAACTCATTTAAAATCGTAATTTTACAGAGTTATTTTTATTGTTTTTAAATAAGTATTTTTATTGAGTGTTTGCATGTAAGCCTAAGAGGTTTTGATATGAGAAAATTGCGGACTATTTTGTTTTTGTTTTTGTTTATACCAATACCAGTATTTGCGACACCGCTTGCAAATTATGATATTACAATTAAAGATGGTGTTTTTTCCCCACAATCTATCGAGGTTCCATCCGATCAACGGTTTAAAATTACGATTAAAAATATTGGTCAAGGTCCAGCGGAATTTGAAAATTTATCATTAAGAGTTGAAAAAGTTTTGGCTGCAGGGGTTACGTCATTTGTTGTAATTCATCCATTGAAACCTAATACTTATCATTTTATTGATGAATTTCATATGGATATGCAAGGGTTTAATATCATTTCCAAATAGGAGTTTTCACTATGGGTGCGCCCTTATTTATCGTATGGCGTGAAAGCGTAGAAGCATTACTGGTTATTGGTATTCTATATGCGTGGTTACGAAGAGAAAATTTATTATTATTAACTAAACAGCTTTGGATTGGCACGGCTCTGGGCTTATTGCTTGCAGGATTATTGGCGGTTGCCTTTTGGGTGGCAGGTAGTTGGTTTGCAGGATCGGGTGGGGAATGGTTTTTTACCATCATGATGTTTGTTGCATCATTGTTAATTTTACAAATGGTGATTTGGATGCATCGTCATGGCAGTGGTATGAAAAAACACCTTGAACAAGAAGCTGCGGAAAGTTTGCACAAATCAGGTGGAGGCTTTGGAATTCTGATTCTAGCCATGTTGGCTGTTGCAAGAGAAGGATCGGAAACGGTTGTTTTCCTTGCTGGCATTGGTGCTCAACAAAAAGGAACGTCGATTGGTTTATTTATACTTGGGGGTGTGGTTGGTTTATTACTTGCGCTGTTGACATTCTGGCTTTTACAAAAATGCTCTAAGATCATTGCATGGAAATGGTTCTTCTTGATTAGTGAGTTTTTATTACTTCTGATCGGAGGAGGATTAATGATTAGTGCTTTTGATAAAGCAGCAGCACAAATTTCAGATTATGATTTGCCAGAATGGCTTTTTAATTTTATGGATAATGCGTTATGGAGTACATCTTGGCTGGTTCCAGATAATAGTACATTAACAGGATTAACAGGGTATCATGCTGAGCCTTCTTTGATGCAAGTATCTGTAATATTACTTTATTGGTTATGTGCGATCTTGTTGTGCAATATATCGTTCACGAAGAATCCAAGCACAAAATAATAGGTTTAAGTTACATTATATGATCAGTTCTTTATTTAAAATAACGACATATCGACTGGGTGCTGCGATGCAGCGTCATAAGGGGATTATACAAACCATTCAATGGATCATTGTTGGTTTTTATGTTGTATTGCTGGTGATCCCCGCTTTTATGGATTTACCTCCAAGACAAGCACATATACTTAATAATCTTGTTTTATTTGCTCAATTTGTTTTTTGGGGCATTTGGTGGCCATTTGTTATTTTATCGATGTTGGTTATAGGGCGTGTATGGTGTGGTGTCTTCTGCCCAGAGGGTGCTATTAGTGAATGGACTTCTAAAAAATTTGGTAAAAATAAAAAGATACCGCGTTGGATTAAATGGAAGGCGTGGCCCGCGATTGCTTTCATTTTAACGACATTATATGGGCAGTTGATTAGCGTGTATGATTATGCAGATTCTGCATTATTAATTCTTGGTGGATCAACGGTGGCTGCTATTCTTATTGGTTATTTATACGGCAGAGAAAATCGCGTATGGTGTCGGTATTTATGTCCAGTGAATGGTGTATTTAATCTGCTTTCACGGCTTTCACCGTTTTCGTTTAAAAGTGATGCCAAAAAATGGTCTGAATATCACGGGAATTCTGTAAGTAATCCTCATTGCCCACCAATGATTAATATCCGACAACTTCACGGTGTTTCTGGGTGTCATATGTGTGGACGTTGTGCTGGTTTAAGGGATGCAGTCAGCTTACAGCCAAGGTCTGTTAATGAAGAAATTATTACTTATGGCAATGAAAAAGATAATTTGTGGGAAACGCGCCTTTTATTGTTTGGAATGATTGGTGTTGCCATTGGGGCATTTACATGGACTGTTTCCCCTTGGTTTGTAACAGCGAAACAGTTTTTGGCGAATTGGTTAATTAATCATGACATATTATGGCCAATGAATGCTACGGCACCTTGGTGGATATTAACCAATCATCCTGAGAATAATGATAGTTTTAATTGGCTTGATGGGTTTTGCGTTACGTTCTATATTCTTGGTTCGGGGCTTTTATATGGGTTCGGACTAACAGGTGTTTATAAGTCATTGGCTAAGTTTTTATACAGACCTAATCTTTATTCCTATATCGCACAAGCATTAATACCCATAGCAGCGGCTGGTCTGTTTTTAGGTCTGACTGCTACGAGTGTTAAATTGTTACAATATGATGGGATCGTTTTCTGGTGGTTAAAGGATGCCCGTGTAACCATACTAGCGTTTTTCAGTCTGTGGAGCTTATATTTAGGGTATAATATCCTCAGAAAATCTACAGATATTTTTTATAAATTCATAATCTCATTTGGTTTGTTCGCTTTGTCTTTGGTGCCGATTGTTGGGGCATGGTGGTTAATGTTTATGGGGTGGTGACACAAGGGGATTGTAACAAGTCGAAAGTGTCTTATGGTGATGAATTCATTATTTATCTATAGGATAAATACTACCAATTGCTTGTATGAGCTTGTTACATTCTTCTTCGTTTCCGACCGTAATACGCAACCATTCTTTGATTCGAGCGGTGCTGAAGTGACGGATTAGAATATTCTTTTCTCTGAGTTTAGAGGCAAGTTCATCCCCAGCAATTTGGGGGTGGGAAACAAAAAGAAAGTTCGATTTCGAATCTAATACTTTAAATCCAAAATTTTGTAGAGATTTGGTTAAATAGTCTCTATTTTCAATAATACGATCAGCATTATTAATAGACCATTGAATGTCTTGTACGGCTGTTGTTGCTGCAATTTGTGCTAATCTATCCAAAGGATAAGAGTTAAAGCTGTCCTTGACGCGTCTGATGCCTTCGATTAATTCTGCATTACCAACAGCATAGCCAACTCTTAGTCCCGCCAGTCCATAGAATTTTGAAAAAGTTCGGACAACTAATAAATTGGGAAATTGATTAATTAAAGTAACGACAGATTCTCCACCAAAATCAATATAGGCTTCATCAACAATCACCACTTGTTGTGGGTGTTTGATAAGATATTTTTTGATGAGTTGTGGATTCAGTAATAATCCTGTTGGTGCATTCGGATTGGTAATAACAATTCCAGCACAATCTTCTTTTTCATAATCAGCAAGGTTGATTTCAAAATCATCTGTTAAAGGAATTATTTTGTAATTGATATTAAATAAATTACAATAAACAGGATAAAAGCTATAGGTAATATCAGGAAATAAAATGGGCTTTTCATGTTTTAATAATGCAAAAAATGCAAAGCCGAGAACTTCATCAGAACCATTTCCAACAAAGATATTATTCGTGTTAACAGAATGCAATTTTGCAAGTTCAGAACAGAGTTGTTGTGATGTTGGATCTGGATATAATTTTAAATGGTCATTAACAGCATCTTTTAAGGCTTGTAGTACTTTAGGCGAAACACCATAAGCATTTTCATTCGTGTTGAGTTTAATAAGGTTGGTTACTTTGGGTTGTTCCCCTGGCGTATAGGGAACAATATCATTCACAAAGGGACTCCAATATGGATTATTCATTACGACTTCCTGAAATAGTAATTTTAAATAATATTAATTTTGACTTTTTAATAAGTTAATCAGTTCTGCATCACCTTGGCGTTCTGCTAGTTGAATAGGGGTTACGCCTTCACCATCAGTATGGTGTGGATTAGCGCCTGATTCTATTAGAAATTGTGCCATGTCATTTCGTCCAAATAGGATTGCAAACATCAAGGCCGTGCGTTTCAGATTATTTTCGGAATCAATTTTAGCACCAGCGTTGACTAGTAATTTTGCAATAGGAATATATCCTTTGAATGCAACACCAGTCAAAGCAGTGGCGCCTTTATTATCGACAATGTTGGGGTCAGCGCCTTTTTCTAATAAGAGTTCAACAGCTTCAAGATGATTATGATAGCAAGCCAAGATTAGAGCGGTATGCCCTTCCTGATTTTGGTGATTGATGTCCATGCCAGCTCTGATAAATTCAGCCAGTAATTCTGTGTCCCCTTGGCGCGCGACATTGAAATATAAGGCTTCGATTTCTTCAGGGGTAAAAGTAGGTTTTGGTGTTGAATCAGACATGATGACTTACCTTGGCTATTTACGCTGAATGGTAGAATGATTTATTGCATTTTATCGTGATCGAGTAAAAAGGAAAGTAATCCTTTATAATTTTAATGTTTTTATCACTGTCACAAGTCCACAAAATAAAGTATTTCATTGCTAAAATTCAAACTTTCCTAGATATTTCAATTGATTATAGGAAGCTTTATATGGTTTTTGTGTATTTATTAAATTTGTTCTATACTGAGATTGTATATTTGTTATGTGATTTTTTGCTCGCAAGAGAAATATAAACCTAATAGTTTTTTTAATCAGTTTGTCGATGAGGAGTAAGGTTATTATTGAAATGGTTTATATTCTTTACGCAAACAATCACTTTTATCTGGGTATGCTTTTTGGTATAGTTTTTCGGATTTAATCGGCGCAATTGCTTTGTCTTTTTATCGTACGCTTACACGGTCGATGTAAGGGGATTTGCTTGTCGATCGTAGCTATTTTCTGTGTGCTATGTTTGAGGAAACTATTCTTGTCGCGGGAATAATAATAGTCATTGTTTTTGTTGGTATAGTTGAAAAAATAGTTGGTTGATGATTGATTGTTTTTATATATAACGTTATCGTAATACAATGATTTCTCTTATATTGAAAATGAATGATTTTTGTAGTTTTTAACATAATTTTGTGTTAATAATGACACGTGAAAACGATTAATAGCTTTTATTAGAATGAATACTTGCATTTTTTGATAAGTTTAAAATGGGTAATTTGATTTTATCAAGATTTTTGTTTTCTTTTTTTTAATGAGTATTAAGATCATATGTTAAGTATCCTAGGATTCAAGTTGGGATAAAAGACTTTTTAGGAGATATTTGAATGAATATTGATGAGCTTTGTATTAATACTATTCGTGGTTTAGCCATTGACCAAGTACAGGCTGCGAACTCAGGACATCCTGGAACCCCAATGGGTTTGGCACCAGCAGCTTATGCGTTGTGGAATAATGCGTTAAATTATGACCCAGCAAACCCATTATGGCCTGCACGTGATCGTTTCGTGCTTTCTGGTGGTCATGCATCGGCTTTATTATATTCAATGATTCATTTAGCTGGAATTCATAACGTTACTCATGATGGTAAAGTTGAACAAAAACCAGCGTTGACCCTGCAAGATTTAGAACAATTCAGACAGTTTAATTCAAAAACTCCTGGTCATCCAGAATATCGTCACACAACAGGTGTTGAAACAACAACAGGTCCTTTGGGTCAAGGGTTGGCAACTTCTGTGGGTATGGCAATTGCTCAGAAATGGTTATCCACAAGATATAATCAACAAGGTTTTCCTTTGTTTGACTATCACGTATATACATTCTGTGGTGATGGCGATTTAATGGAAGGCATTTCTTATGAGGCGGCTTCTATTGCGGGTCATTTAAAACTAGGAAATTTGGTCTGGGTATATGACCGTAATCGTATTTCTATCGAAGGCAATATTAATATTGCCTTTACCGATGATGTTGCAAAACGTTTCAAAGCCCAAGGATGGCATATCCACGAAGTAAAAGATGCAAATAATATTGCAGATTTCCAAGTAAAATTAAACGAAGCACGTCAAGCATCTGATGCGCCAAGTTTGATTATCCTTGATAGCATTATTGGATATGGTTCCCCTAACAAAGCTGGAACACATGGTGTTCATGGTGAACCTTTGGGTCCTGATGAAGTAAAGGCAACCAAAAAAGTGTATGGGATGCCTGAAGACAAAACATTCTATGTTCCAGATGGTGTCAAAGAGCATTTTGCAGCTGGGATTGGTAAACGTGGTGCAGAAGCAAGTAAAAAATGGAATGCGTTGTTTGCTGAATATAAAACAAAACATCCAGAGCTTGCTCAAGAAGTTGAAGATATTATTCATCATCGTCTTCCAAAAGGGTGGGACAAGGATATTCCAATTTTTGCTGCGGATCCAAAGGGTATTGCTTCTCGCGCAAGCTCAGGAAAAGTATTAAACGCAATTGCGAAAAATATTCCTTGGATGGTTGGTGGATCTGCTGACCTTGCTCCTTCTAACAAAAGTTGGTTAGAATTCGCAGATGCAGGTGTGTTCCAAAGTCCAAATTATCCAGAAGGTAATGGTACTTTTGGTGGGCGTAATATTCACTATGGTGTTCGTGAACATGCAATGGGCGCGGTTGCCAATGGGATTGCATTAAGTGGTCTTAGAACTTATGCGGCTGGGTTCTTTATTTTCTCTGATTATATGAAAAACCCAATTCGCTTGGCTTCTTTGATGCAGTTGCCAGTTGTTTATATCTTTACGCATGACAGTATCGGTGTGGGTGAAGATGGTCCAACCCATCAACCGATTGAACAATTGGTACATTTCCGTGCAACACCTGGAATTCGTATGATTCGTCCAGCAGATGCTAATGAAGTTGTCGAAGCATGGAAAATGACGTTGGAAAGTGCTTCTCATCCAACAATTTTGGCATTAAGTCGTCAAAATCTTCCAACCATTGATCGTTCAAAATATAATTCTGCTGCTGGTTTACGCAAGGGTGGATATATTGTTGCATGTTGTGGTGAACTGCCTGAAGTCATCTTAATTGCTTCTGGTAGTGAAGTTGGCTTGGCGATGGAAGCCTATGAAGTATTGATTAAAGAGGGGCAAAAGGCTCGTGTAGTTTCAATGCCTTCATGGGAAATTTTTGAGGAGCAACCACAATCTTATCGTGATGAAGTGTTGCCTCCACATATCACTGGTCGTGTTGCTATTGAGCAAGGATCCCCAATTGGTTGGGATCGTTACGCAGGTCCAACAGGAACGATTATTGCAATGCGTAGTTTTGGGGCATCTGCACCTTATGATAAATTACGGGAGCATTTTGGTTTTACACTAGAAAATGTGTTGGCTGCAGCAAAAGAGCAGCTTAAAAAATAAAGTTTAAACTCAATAAAGCCTTCTTTACAATAGCGTAAAAGAGGGCTTTATTATTTGTAATATTATATCAATAGTACATAATTTGTTTTTATATAAATTAATTTTAGAAGGAAAAACATCAAATGGCTGAGAATCCTCTTGTTCAACTTGAAAAATATGGACAATCTCCTTGGTTGGATTTTATCCAACGTTCTTTTACAGCGAATGGCAGTCTTAAAAAGCTGGTTGATGAAGATAACCTTAAAGGGGTGACTTCTAATCCTGCAATTTTTGAAAAAGCCATGGGTCATGGAACTGAATATGATCCTCAATTCAAAGAATTGATTGCATCAGGGGTAACGGATGTTTCAACATTATATGAAACCGCAGCGATTGAAGATATCCGTAATACATGTAAGGTGATGTTTCCTGTATGGGAAAAAACCAAAGGCGTGGATGGATATGTAAGTCTTGAAGTTTCCCCTTATATTGCGATGGATGGTCAAAAAACCATTGAGGAAGCACGCCGTTTATGGAAACAAGTTGCAGAAAAAAATCTGATGATTAAGATTCCAGCAACAGCCCCATGTATTCCTGCGATTGAAACTGCTATTTCTGAAGGGATTAATGTGAATGTAACGCTATTATTCTCTTTGGAAGCATATAAAAATGTTTTGGAAGCCTATATTTCTGGTTTGGAAAAACATTTAGCCAAAGGACATCATATTGGTCATATTGCCAGTGTTGCTTCTTTCTTTGTAAGCCGTATTGATACAGCGATTGATAAAGAAATTGATACGCGTGTTGCAGCGGGTGATAAAGAAAGTGCAGCATTAAAAGCTGTTCGTGGTAAGGTTGCGCTTGCAAATGCAAAAATGGCATATCAATATTATCTTGAAGTGATGAAAAGCGATCGTTGGAAAAAGCTGGCTGCTGCTGGTGCGCATCCTCAACGTTTGTTATGGGCAAGCACAGGGTGTAAAGATAAATCTTTCCCTGATACGATTTATGTTGACGGGTTGATTGGTCAAGATACAGTGAATACAATTCCTCCTGCAACAATGGACGCTTTTCGCGATCATGGAACCGCTTCTCAGACCTTAGATAAAGATATTGAAGGTGCTAAGAAAATATTATCAGAAGCTCAACGATTGAATTTAGATCTAGCAGGCGTTACAGATAAATTATTAGCCGATGGTGTTGCTCAATTTGCCACTGCGTTTGACCAATTATTAGGTTCTGTTAAAGAAAAATTAGAAACTTTAAAAAGTGGGAAATAATTCAATGCAGGGTGAACAATTAATTCAAATGCAATCTGCACTGCCTGCAGAGCATGAAAAAGCAGTGCAAGAAGGTTTAAATGCTTGGGATAAAGATGGTAAAGTCAGAAAACTCTGGGCACGTGATGCATCTGTTTGGACGGGTAAAGATGAAAGCAAGTGGCTAGGTTGGTTGGATATTGTTGATGAACAAATCGGCGATCTTGCAGCTCTTGAAGCGTTTCAAAATGAAGTGAAAGCCAGAGGCTTTACGGATATTTTATTGTTGGGAATGGGTGGTTCTAGCCTTGGACCAGAAGTTTTAGGTGAAGTATTTGGACATCAAGCTGGTTTTCCAACCTTACATGTGTTGGATAGTACTGACCCACAGCAAGTCTTTACGTTTCAACAAAAAGTTGATTTAGGGAAAACGTTATTTATCGTTTCTTCTAAATCAGGTGGAACGTTAGAGCCAAATATTCTCAAGGCTTATTTTTATAACGAAGCCAAAAAGGTTGTTGGAGACACGGTTGGAAGTCACTTTGTAACAGTAACTGATCCTGGGTCTCATATGGAAGATGTTGCCAAGCAAGATGGTTTTTGGAAAATCTTTTATGGTAAGAAAGATATTGGCGGACGATATTCTGTATTATCAAACTTTGGTATTATCCCCGCAGCCGCAGCCGGTCTTCCATTAAGAGCTTTGTTAGAATCTGCTCATAAAATGCAAAAAGCATGTGCCGCAGAGACTTCTGTAGCGAATAATCTTGGTCTTCAGTTGGGCACCATTTGGGGAACTGCGGTTGCGCGATTTAACAAAGATAAATTCACGATTATTGCTTCTCCTGCCATTAACTCTTTGGGTGCTTGGTTGGAACAATTGCTTGCTGAATCAACAGGCAAGATCGGCAAGGGCATTATTCCTATTGACGAAGAAACTTTGACAACGCCAGATCATTATGGAAAAGATCGTTTGTTTGTTTATTTGCGTTTGAATGGCAATGTTGATGCAACTCAAGATAAAGCACTAGAAGCCCTTAAAGCAGCTGGTCATCCAGTGGTTACCTTGAATTTGCAAGACAAACATCAAATCACACAAGTGTTCTTTCAAACTGAGTTCGCAACCGCAGTAGCAGGCTCTTTCATTGGTATTGATCCATTCGATCAACCTGATGTTGAAGCCAGCAAAGTTGAAACCAAAAAAATTACCAATGCTTATAACAATCATGGAAAATTACCAGAAATTACCCCTGTGGTTCGTGATGGTAATTTCGAAGTCTATGCGGGTAAGGTTGAAGTTGAAAAGTTAAAAAATGCTTCTTCTTTAACGGAGGCGTTAAGGGAGGTATTCTCTCAGGTTCAAGCAGGTGATTATGTGGGCGTATTGGCTTATATCGAACGTGACCTTGCAACCCGTGCTTGGATTCAAAAAATACGTTTAGCTATTCGTGATAAGAAAAAAGTCGCGACGGCTGCGGAATTTGGTCCTCGTTTCTTGCACTCAACGGGTCAAGCTTATAAAGGTGGACCAAAAACGGGTGTGTTTTTACAAATTACGGTTGATGATGTCAAAGACTTGCCTGTTCCAGCTGAAAAATATACATTTGGAATTGTGAAAGAAGCTCAGGCTCGTGGTGACTTTGATGTTTTATCAGAACGTGATAGAAGAGTTATTCGCATCCATGTAAAAGGGGATATGAAAACAGGCTTGGAAACTTTGAGTAAAACTATTTTAAGCGCTTTGTAGTCTAAAACAGACAGTGTCTTGTAGAAGAAGCCACAAGGCACCGTCATTTTATGATATTAATTTAAAGGAAATTATTATGAAATTAGGTATGTATGGTTTAGGCAGAATGGGTGGCAATATGGCTGTTCGTTTGGCTCGTCATGGTCATGAAGTTGTTTTATTAAACCGTACGCGTGCAGTCAGTGATAAAATTCATGCTGAAGCACCTAAAAGCAGTGTTGTTGATAATTTAGAAGAATTGGTTGCAGCACTTCCTTCTCCTAAAATTATTTGGGTGATGTTACCTTCTGGTGATGTGACTGAGAGAGCGATTGAAACGCTTGGGAATATGCTCAGCAAGGGGGATATCGTTATTGATGGTGGTAACACTTGTTACAAAGACGATGTTCGTCGTGCAAAAATCTTACATGCAAAAGGTATCCATTACGTTGATGTTGGGACTTCTGGGGGTGTTTGGGGGCTAGAACGTGGTTATTGTATGATGTATGGTGGAAACCAAGAAGCTGTAGATCATATTGATCCAATTCTTGAATCTTTGGCACCTGGAATTGGTGATATTCCTCGCACAAAAAACCGTGGTTCTAATTTAAACCCACGTGCGGAAAAAGGATATTTACATTGCGGTCCAGCAGGTTCTGGTCACTTTGTGAAAATGGTTCACAACGGTATTGAATACGGAATGATGCAAGCCTATGCAGAAGGGTTTGATATTATGCGTATGAAAGGATCTGATCGTTTACCAGAAGATCAACGTTTTGATTTAAATATGGCTGATATTGCCGAAGTATGGCGTCGTGGTAGTGTGATCCCTTCATGGTTATTGGATCTGTGTGCTGATGCATTGGCTGTTGATGGTGACCTTTCTAAATTCCAAGGGGACGTTGCTGACACAGGCGAAGGTCGTTGGACAATCGAAGCAGCAATTGAAGAAGCTGTTCCTGCACCTGTTATTACAGCAGCGTTATTTACACGTTTCCGTTCACGTTCAGGAAATACCTATGCTGAAAAAATGTTATCAGCAATGCGCTTTGGTTTCGGTGGGCACGTAGAAAAGAAATAAAATTTTCATAAATTTTATTGAAACAAAAGCTTTAATCGTAAAGGTTAAAGCTTTTTTTTATGTCGTTTATTTCTCTTTTTGTTTTAAAAATATAATTTTATAATTTTTAATGTTTTTTTGTATTTTTTTTTAAAAAAGTAACTTATTTGTTATATATTCTTTGACATATTATACTATAGAATGACAGTTAAATGGCAATCTTATGCATATTATTAAGGATAAAAGGTAAAGAATTTATGAGCCAATAGTCATATGTTCTCATTTTAACTATCAAAAAATTATTCGATATAACTATCGTAATTATAAAAAATTAATTTAATTATTCAAGAAACAAAATAATGAATATGGCATAGATGATGTCTATTCATACGAGGAGGTCATGGTATGACAATCAAACAACATGATATGAGTCCCCAAATCAATATGGAGAAAAAGGATTTCGCTGGACCCGTTCGAACGGTAGTACCTGTTTATAATCACCATTTACCTCCTTGTAATCATGCTTGTCCAGCAGGTGAGGATATTCAAGGGTGGCTTTCGTTAGCACAAGCGGGTAAATTCCAAGAGGCTTGGGAGCATATTTTGATGAATAACCCTATGCCTGCGGTGCATGGACGTGCTTGTTATCATCCTTGTGAAGATTCCTGTAACCGTGGGGATTTGGATGGTTCAATTACAATTCACGCGGTTGAACGATTCCTGGGTGATATGGCGAATGCCAGTGGTTGGAAAGTTCCAGTTGCAGATAATAAAAATAGCAAAAAGATTTTGATTATTGGTGCGGGTCCTGGTGGGTTGTCTGCGGCGTATCATTTGCGGCGTATGGGGCATGAAGTTGAAATCAGAGAAGCATTTTCCATTCCTGGTGGTATGATGCAATACGGTATTCCAGCCTATCGTTTGCCACGTGATATTTTGAAACAAGATATCGATCGCATTGTTGAAATGGGTGTTAAGATTGTTTGTAACCATCGTGTTGAAGATTTAGAGCAAGAAAGAAAAGATGGTAAGTTTGATGCTGTATTTCTTGGGATTGGTGCAGGCAAGCCGTCTTTGATCGATATTCCCACACAAGAAGGATCTCACGTTTTATCAGCTGCTGAATTTTTACATGATGTCAGTGCTGGAAATCAGCCTAAGGTTGGCGCAAATGTATTAGTTTATGGTGCTGGAAATACCGCGATGGATGCAGCACGCTCTGCATTTCGTATGGGTGCAAAGACGGTTAAGATCATTTTCTTTTGGGATCGCCCTCATATGGAAGCACATGATTTTGAAATCGTTGATGCTGATGCTGAAGGAACCCAATTTAAATGTATGAGCACGATTGCTTCGATTGAAAAAAATAAAGTTGTTTTGAGGAAAATGGTTGTTGGCGATACAGGTCGCCCAGAGCCGACCGAAGAATTTGAAGATATGCCAATGGATACTGTGATTATGGCATTGGGACAAAGACCAGAAAGTAGTTTTCTTAGTAAGGTCGCTGGAATTGAATTAAATTCAGATGGGACGATTGTTATTGGCAAAGATATGATGACGGGTGCCGAGGGTATTTTTGCTGGTGGGGATGCCATTCGTGGACCACGCAGCGTTACCACTGCGGTTGGTTTGGGTAAAAAAGCAGCCAGATTTATTAATGGTTGGCTCAGTGCAAATGCATACCAGATTCCTGATAAAAATCCTATTTCTTACTATAAAGATTTACACTTACCTTTATTGGCAAATACACCTCAGACCATTCAAAAAGAACTGCCAGTTGATGAACGTATTGGATTTAAAGAAACTTTGATTGGTTTTTCTGAAGATGAAGCGGTTTACGAGGCACAACGATGCTTGTCTTGTGGAAATTGTTATGAGTGTGACAACTGTTTGGCAGCATGCCCAGAGCAAGCATTAACAAAATTAGGTCCAGGAAATGGGTACGAAGTCAATATGGATCGTTGCACAGGCTGTTCAGCTTGTTTTGAAACATGTCCATGTCAAGCCATTGATATGGTTACAGAGCAACGGGTGTAAGGTAAGGGAGAATATATAAATGTCTAAAACAATTATGGATGCCAATACAGCGGTTGCGCATATTGCTTATCGTGTCAATGAAGTTTGTGCTATTTTCCCAATTACGCCTTCGTCTCCGATGGCAGAAGATATTGATGATTGGGCTGCTAAAGGCAAGAAGAATATTTGGGGAAATACCCCATTTGTACAACAAATGCAAAGTGAAGGTGGTGCTGCAGGGGCTGTGCATGGAGCATTGCAATCTGGTGCGTTAACAACAACATTTACAGCGTCTCAAGGATTGTTGCTAATGTTGCCAAATATGTATAAAATTGCTGGTGAGTTGACATCAACTGTTTTCCATGTTGCTGCACGTTCTATTGCGACTTCTGCGTTATCGATCTTTGGCGATCATTCTGACGTAATGGCTGCTAGAATGACGGGCTTTGCGTTGCTTTGTTCTGATTCTGTGCAAGAAGCACATGATTTATCGTTGATTGTGCATGCTGCGACATTAAAAGCGCGTGTTCCGTTTATTCATTTTTTTGATGGTTTCAGAACGTCTCATGAATTAAATACGCTTGATATGATTTCTGATGATATTATCGAGAAAATGATCGATGACGATTTGGTTGCGGCTCATCGTGAACGTGCATTGAGCCCCGAAAATCCTTTTATTCGTGGAACAGCACATAATCCAGATACATTCTTTCAAGCACGTGAAGCCGTTAATCCTTATTATAATAAAACGGCTGAAATTGTTGAAGAATATATGGCTCGTTTTGAAAAATTAACGGGTCGTCATTATGATTTGGTAGAATATATCGGCGATCCAAATGCTGAATATGTTGTTGCATTAATGGGCTCAGCTGCGGAAACAGCAGAACAAACCGTTGCAAAATTGCGTGAAGAAGGAGAATCTGTTGGTATTTTAAAAATACGTCTTTATCGACCATTCCCAGCACAACAAGTATTGGCAGCGTTACCGAAAACAGTCAAAAGAATTGCTGTCATGGATCGTACCAAAGAATCTGGTGCGATTGGTGAGCCTTTATATTTAGATATGATTGCAACATTAGCAGAGGCAGTTGCAAGAGGTCATCGTGAGAATCTACCATTGATTATTGGTGGACGTTATGGGTTGTCTTCCAAAGATTTCACACCAGCGATGGTTAAAGCGGTTTATGATGAATTAAAAGTTGAAAAGCCGCGTCATGGTTTTACCGTTGGGATTAAAGATGATTTAACGCATACCAGCCTTGATTATGATCCTGCATATAATATTGAAAAAACAGACACAAAACGTGCAATGTTCTTTGGCTTGGGATCAGATGGTACGGTTGGTGCGAACAAAAACAGTGTGAAAATTATTTCCGAAGATGTCGGACAATATGCCCAAGGATATTTTGTGTATGATTCTCGTAAAGCGGGTGCGCAAACAGTTTCTCATTTGCGTTTTGGTCATGAACCTATCAAAGCAGCTTATCTAGTACAACAAGCTGATTTTGTTGGGTGTCACCAATTCCACTTCTTATATCGTCAAGATATCTTGGAACATGCTGCCGATAATGGAACATTCTTGCTTAACTCTCATTATAGTGCAGAGGAGGTTTGGCAACATTTACCACGTTTGACCCAACAACGTATTATTGAGAAGAAACTAAAATTCTTTGTAGTTAATGCTTCTAAAGTTGCTCAGGAAGTTGGTCTTGGAATGCGTACAAATACCATTCTACAAACTTGTTTCTTTGCAATTTCTGGCGTGTTACCTCGTGATGAAGCGATTGATTATATTAAAAAATCAATTCACAAAACATATTCTTCTAAGGGGGATGCGGTTGTTCAAAAGAACTACAAAGCAGTTGATGCCGCTTGTGACCATTTGTTTGAAGTTAAGGTTCCTGAATATGCATCCAGTAACTTAGCACAGGAAAATCCAGTGCCAGCCGATGCGCCTAAATTTATTCATGATGTAATCGTACCAATGTTTTCTGGTCGTGGTGAAAGCTTACCCGTTAGTTTAATGCCTGCGGATGGAACATTCCCCTCTGGAACAGCGGCTTATGAAAAACGTAATATTTCTGATTTTGTGCCTGAATGGCGTGAAGATTTATGTATTCAATGTGGTCAATGTGGATATGTTTGCCCACATAGTGTGATCCGTGCAAAGACCTATGATAAAAAAGAGCTGGAAAATGCGCCAGATGACTTTAAAACAGCCCCTGTGAATGCACGTGGATATCCAAATACAAACTTTACGTTGCAGTTTTATGTAGAGGATTGCACTGGCTGTACTTTATGTGTCAGCGTTTGTCCTGCACGTAGTACCACAGAACCTGAAGTTAGAGCGATTAATATGACAGCGAAGGAAACTTTGTTGGATCGTGAAAAACGGAATCTTGACTTCTTTAATACTCTTCCAGTGAATGATCGCAGCAAGATTAATTTTTCTAACGTGCGTGGTGTGCAGTTCCTTGAACCGTTATTTGAGTTCTCTGGTGCTTGTGCAGGATGTGGTGAAACCCCTTATTTAAAAGTATTAACCCAGTTATTTGGTGATCGTCTACAAGTCGCAAATGCAACAGGGTGTTCCTCTATTTATGGTGGAAACATGCCTGTAACTCCTTGGGCGATGAATAAAGAGGGAAAAGGACCAGCTTGGTCTAATTCGCTTTATGAGGATAATGCGGAATTTGGATTAGGCTTTAGAGTAGCTGCGGATAAGCAATTGGAAGTTGCTTCTAATTTGTTATTGAAAATGAAAGAGGATGTTGGGGAAGAATTAGTGAATGCTATTCTTACATCTACTCAGGTTCATGAATCAGAAATTAGAGCACAACGTTTACGTGTAGGAGAGCTTAAAACAAGATTAGCCCAGATTAATACTGTCAATGCTAAACGTTTATTAACCTTAACAGATCATTTTATTCGCCGTAGTATCTGGATTGTTGGGGGTGATGGTTGGGCTTATGATATTGGATATGGTGGTTTGGATCATGTTCTTGCCTCTGGTCAAAATGTCAATATTTTGGTGATGGATACCGAAATGTATTCTAATACAGGTGGACAAGCCTCTAAAGCATCTCCATTTGGTTCTGTTGCCAAGTTCGCATCTTCGGGTAAAGAAACAGTTCGTAAGGATTTGGCTTTAATGGCAATGACTTATGATAATGTGTATGTGGCTCAGGTTGCGATGGGTGCTAGCCCACAACATACTTTGGATGTGTTCCGTCAAGCAGAAGCCTATGATGGTCCCTCTTTGATTGTTGCGTATAGTCATTGTATTGGTCAAGGATTGGATATGCGTCAAGGATTGGTACAACAAGGATTAGCCACAGATTCAGGGTACTGGCCTTTGTTTAGATTTGATCCAATGATGCGTAAAATTGGTAAAAATCCATTTCAATTAGATTCTCCTAAACCCTCTATTCCATTAAAACAATATGCAGGGAATGAAATTCGTTATCGTAATCTTGCACGAGTTCGTCCAAATGAAGCAGAAGAAATGATGGATATGGCACAACAAGCCGTATTGCGTAAATATAAACAATATGAAGCATTAGCAGGGATTGAAGGTGGCGAAGTGAACCCCGTCGTCTTTGGGCTTAAAACGCGTTAATGCAATGAGAGTTTGATAAGATGAACCCTGCCATGAAAGTGGCGGGGTTTTTTATTGGAATGAAAGGATATCGAGTTCATATATATTCTACTTTATAGAGATGTTTTCCTTAGAGACAGTTTTAATTTTCATGATAGGATAAACAATAAATAACTATATTTTGTGAAGGAGGTTAGGTTGAATTTCTCTACTATGAGTCATATGAAAAAGACAAAAGAAGTATCAGGTAAAATAAAATTACTGGTTTCCGATATTGATGGAACCTTAGTAACAAATGATAAAAAGATAACACCAGAGGCATTTGCCGCTGCTGAAAAATTACAAAAAGCAGGCATTCATTTATGTCTGGTCAGCAGCAGACCCCCGCAAGGGATTCAGATGTTTTTTAAAGAGTTGAATATATTAACTCCTTTTGCAGCGTTGAATGGTGGGGAAATTATTGGCAATGATGGTACTGTTGTATCCAGTATGGCGATGAATACTCAGGATGCGCATGAAGTCTATGAATTGCTGCATAGTCGTGACGTAAAAGCGTGGGTTTTTGGAGGGTTTGATTGGGTTGTGTTTGATATGAATGACCCCTATATTTCTCATGAAAAGGCGGTGGTGGGTTCTGATCCAGAGCTTTTGAAACATATTAATGACTATCGAAATAGAATTGTAAAAATCGAGGGTGTGTCCTCTAATACAGCATTGCTGGATGAGTTAGCGGCACATATCAATGAAAAATATCCCAATACAGTCAGAGCTTTACGTTCCTCAGATCATTATTTAGATATTACCCATCCCAAAGCCAACAAAGGGTCAGCAGCGATTGAATTGGGCAAGCAATATGGAATAGATATTTCAGAGATTGCCTGTATTGGCGATATGGATAATGATATTCCTATGCTGGAAATTGCGGGTCTATCTATTGCTATGGGACAATCAACTGCAAATGTTCACCAACACGCGCATTTTCAAACGAAGAGCAACGAGGAGAATGGTTGGGCTTATGCGGTAGAACATTATATTTTACCAAGGGCATAATGGCGCTTTATTTTATAGTGAAAATAGTAAATTTTCGTTATGATTTATTTTAATTAAAAATTATTGTGTACAAAAAGGATTTTATAATGAGTGATAAAATAGAAGATATAGGGGAAAAAGGCCATACAGCGACAACAGGGTATGTGCTGGTATTATCCGATGTAATTGCGCAAGCAGAGTATTTAGCCAGTTCTATTTTACATCATGCAGAAGAAAAAAAGGGGGAACCCCTGCGTATTGCTTTGTCAGGCGGATCGACGCCTAAAAGATTATATGAATTATTAGGCAGTTCTGAATATACAGATCGCATGCCATGGCACAAAATTCATTTGTTCTTTGGCGATGAAAGAATGGTTCCACATACCGATTCAGACAGTAATTTTCATATGGTCAAAGAATCTTTGTTGGCTCATATTGATATTCCTTTTCGTAATGTCCATCCAATGCCGGTGTTGGATGATCCAGTAAAAGCGGCTGAAATCTATCAAGCTGAGTTACAAGCGATTTATGGTTCTGATACGCTACAAAAAGGGAAGCCATTATTTGATATAGTCTTGTTGGGTTTGGGTGGTGATGGTCATACAGCGTCTTTATTTCCTGGCACGCCTGTTTTACACGAGCAAGAGAAATGGGTATCTTGGAGTCAACCCTCTGATGCTCCTCATAAAAGAATGACATTAACCTATCCTGCGATTGCTTCCAGTCGTTTTGTGATGTTCGTGGTCAGTGGCGAAAGTAAAGCGCAAATTATTCGCGAAGTGCGTGATGAAAACAAACCCTATCCTTCTGCAGCAATCACAACCGAGGGAGAGTTACATTGGATTCTTGATCGTGCAGCAGGTGGTGAGTAAGTTATATAAAGAATAACTCTATAGCCGATCACGAGTGGAGGGTATAGAGGATTTGTTTTGCTATATCAGGGGAAAATAGTTGATGAGTATGGACGTAAGTCAAATAGAAATTTATAAACAACAAGTAGGAAAGGTTGCTGCTTCTTTAGTCACTTCGGGGATGATAGTGGGGTTAGGGAGTGGCAGTACTTCTGCTTGTGTTGTGCGTGCTTTGGGAAAACGATGGCAAGAAGAGGGCTTGCGTTTTATTGGTGTGCCAACGTCTGTGGAGACAGCACATTTGGCGCAGTCTTTTGGTATCGAATTGGCGACTTTGGGTCAATGTCCAGAGCTGGATTTGGATATTGATGGTGCTGACGAGGTTACGCATCAGCATTATCATTTAATCAAAGGGTTGGGGGGCGCATTATTAAGGGAAAAAATTGTTCGTTATGCAGCTAAGAAATTTGTAGTGGTGGTTGATGAGCGTAAGATGGTGGATCAATTAGGCGATCATACACCAGTGCCTGTAGAGGTAACTCCTTTTGGATGGGAAGCAACCGCCAAACATCTTGAAAAGATTGGTGCAAAAATTTCTATTCGTTTGAAAAAAGAGAGTAAGGAATTTTTTTTAACAGATGGTGCCAATATGATTTTGGATTGTAATTTTGGATTAATTACAGAGCCTGCACAATTAGAAAAAGCAATTAATGAAATTGTCGGGGTGATGGAAAATGGTTTATTTGTCCATTGTACGGATGAGGTTTTAATTGCAGGGCATGATGGAATACAACATTTAAAATAGATGGAGTACCTTTTTAATGAATAATCCCATAGCTGATCTTTCTTTGATCACACCTTGTTTACTGGTTATAATGGGTGTTTCTGGTTGTGGGAAAAGCAAGCTTGCCAAAGGATTGCAACAACAATTAAATTGGCCTTTTCAAGAAGGAGATAACCTGCATTCCGAGCATAATATTCAAAAAATGTCACAGGGAATTCCTTTGACCGATGAAGACCGTATGCCTTGGTTGCAAAAGTGCCATGATTGGCTAAAGGAACGTCAAACCAAAAGTAATGGCTGTGGGATTTTGACCTGTTCGGCTTTGAAAAAGAGTTATCGTGATATTTTAAGAAAAGATATTTATGGCTCTTTTTATTTTATTTATATTGATGTGCCTCCAGAAATATTGTTACAGCGTTTGCAAAAACGGAAAGGGCATTTTATGCCTGCCAGTTTGCTATCAAGTCAACTCGAAACGTTAGATACTCCAGAAGCAGATGAGGATTTTATCAAGATTACTGTAGCAAACGATCCTTTTGAAGAGGTGCTGCAAAAGGTATTACTCCGATTACAGCAAATCTCAATTAAAAGCTAGCGGTTAAGGAAACGTTAAAAGAGCGTCCAATGCCCGGTAAAGCACGGACTTGATTGTTTGCTATTAAATCTCCAATGGATAATCCACCCATTGGTAAGTAATATTTTTTATTCATAACGTTTTCGATACTGGCATCAAGACGGAACATATTCCAAGTATAGCTGGTGCCTAGGTTCAATAAAATATAACCAGGTGTTTTTGGTTCACGACGTAGTGGATCGGTTAGACCTTTGGCATTCACAAATTCCCCTTCAATACGACCGCTCCATGCCCCAATATATTGATTAAGACTTAGAGTGCCATTGACGGGCATCATATGATAGAGGTTCGTGTGATTGGTTAAATCTGTGCCTCTGACCCAGTTTAAATTACCGCGTAAAACGCCTTTACCAAATTTCTTATTATTCCATACATTATAGGTTCCAACAGAATTGACCCCATATAATTGCGCATTATGATTGGCAAACTGCAAGTTTGAAATGGTGGTTCCTGCACGCCCTGAGGCACTGCCGAGATAATTGACGTTAATATAATGATGGATATAGGTATAATAAGGTTGGATTTTTAACTCCCAGACTTCTTGTTTGACATCATGGAAATTAAAGCTGGTGCTGATGGTATTGGCGATTTCAGGTTTGAGGTTAATATCTCCTCTATATCCATTTCCATCTCCAAACCAACCAACCATACGCATTGCCATGCCTGTAGTTCCCCAAGAATAGCGTTCATATAAATTAGGAGAACGTGTTTTCCTGGCGTATCCTGTTTCCCAAGTTAAATGGGGATCAACTTTGTAGCGTACAAGGGCGGTGACGTCGAAATTAACATCTGTTTTTCCACGATCTGCACGATTAAAACGATTGATTGCGGCGCGTTCTGCGGCATTCATGCCAGTGAAGCCTTGATATCCAGAAACTTGCCCAGTATTCATCATGACCACATCGTTTCTGACACCCAGCAATGTTGTTACTTTGCGGTTCCATTGGGTTTCAAGCTCAGCATAGGTTCCTAAACGATTGCGATGACCGTTATTGATGTTATGATAAGTATTTGGACCCATCATCATGCTGCCTTGCAAGGCTGGCCACCAGTCATTGAGGGTATAATATGCGAATTCATTACCGATACGCAGGGTGTTTTTATTGTCCAAATAAATACTGCTTTTGATATCATATCCAGCCAGACGTCCGATATTATTCATGGGCATACCTGTGGTTGCGGTGTGCCCACCTTTGTCCCCAAGCATATTCATGGCGTGGGTGACACGTTGCCAATAACCACGTGCTTCCAAAGTCCCCCAATCAAAGTCACCTTTATAGTTACCGTTTATAAATACAGACTGGTTTTTTGTCATATCCATATAGGCATTGGGAAAGCCTTCGTAAGGTGTGTCTGTTTGACCTAGGTTTAACGATAATACATGGTTGTCTTTTTTATAGGCTAAGGTCACATCATGGTTAAACATTTTATATTGAGTAGACTTCACCTGACCCCCACCAGCGCCAGCGTGATAATTTCTTGATTGAGACCATCCGCCGTTATAGCGGATACTGAGATGGTCATTAGCAACCGTAACATCCCCAGAAGCGCCTAATCCTTTACCATTACTATGGAAAAAGCCAGAGACTTGTCCGTTGACGACGATTTTGTCTTTTTTCTTGGAAAAAACGGGGGATTTTCGTTTTATATCGATGGTTCCTCCTGTGCTGTCTCCACCTAGACTGACGGGGGTTATTCCAGCCATGATGTTAATAACGGATACATCATGGGGGTTCAAATATGAAAGCGCTGGATTCATATGATTGGGGCAATCCCCAGTAATGCGCATCCCATCAATGACGGTAGCCACCCGATCATCTGCCATTCCGTTTAAAGCTGGTAAAGAGGCAATACGTCCTGATTTATAGAGGCTAACCCCCATTTGGTTTTCCAATAAAGCACCTGTATCGGGGCTGTTATTGACAATGCTTTTTAGCTGATCAGCTTTTAGAAGGGTATTGCCTGGTGTGATTTCTGTTGGGTTATCAGAGACATCATCGGCGTTAATATTAATCGTTGGAATAGGAGCTGTGTTTGTGGATACTGACTGTGCAGAAGAAGACGGTGTTTCTGCTGCAAAAGTGGATGCTGTATGAATAAAAAAGACAGAAAGCATCAACGAGAGTTTATAGCTTGAGCGTTTAGAAGGGAACATGGTTCGACTCTGATCTGATATAAATTAGATAAAAATAGAGTAAGCTCTCTTTAAATTATTTAAAGAGAAGCAGTATCAGAATCAAAAGATGGAGGCGCTCGGGGAGGGTTGCTTTTAGTTAAAGGGGTTGGAGGTGCTTGAGAGAAATAAGCTTTGATCTGAAAAGCAATAAGAACAACACTTAATGCGGGAAGTTCAGGATTGCCTGATAATAGAGGAGTAGGTAAGGCAAAACTGGTGCATAGAGGGCATAAAACCATTCCATGTTGAGATTTTTGATGGTGATCTTGCTTTGTTTCTTTGGATTGCTGCATATGCTCCATATGCATGCAGTCTTCCATATCCATCGATGTCATAGAAGAAGCGGTTTCACCCATCATCATTGGGCAATGCCACCAATTACTGAATGTTAAAGGTGAAATCAGTAATTGGAGGATAAAGAGCGTCAAAACGACATAGATCATGTACAAAAAACCAGAATGCTGGATTTTATTTCTATTTTGTATCCAATTAATATGTAAATTAAAAGGCTGCATTGACGATCTTACATTTTATACTGTGTTTCTTTTCTGGTTAAAAAGAACGCGATTGTCAAATATCATTTTATTGGAATAGAGAATTGCTTTCTTGGTGTGGCAGGTATATCAACAAAACAAAGAATAAAACTATATCAATAAATATGGTTGCAAAATGAAACGATGAAACAGGAACCGATTTTACCATCTATGCATGTTCTAGAGATGGCTGTTCCACCAAAGCGTATGATACCTGCTTTGACAAAAATAGGTAAAGGGCGTTTGGTAGGGGATGGGTTCGTTGCTGTCTTGTTGCATGGTTTCTGTTTGTTGATTGCTTTTTGGTGCATGGATATTCCAAAGCAAGATAATCCTTTGCATTCAACGATAGAAGTGGCTTTTGAAGCGCCTGAAACACTTCCTATTCCTGAACAAGTCCCAGAATTACCTGATATAGTAAATAAAGACCTTCAAAGTCTATCAATAGATTCTTCTACACCATCAGAGTCGTTGCCTCAAAGTGATTCTATTGCGCCTTTACCAGTCGTTAAACCTCAACCTTTGGTACAAGAAAAAGTTTCTTCTCGCCCACAATCATCAGTAAGACCAAAGAAGAGTGAAGTGACACGTTCCGCGTTTTCTCAAGTTGGACAACAGGCAACACAGCCATCAGAGAATGCGGTTCATGCGAGTAAACCTGTGGTTAAAAATATTTCTGTAGCACAACGATGCAGTGCTTTATCCAAAGAATATCCAATGGCTGCGCGTCGGCGACATGAAGAAGGAACAGTTCAAGTAGGATATCAACTCTTGCCTGATGGGCAGATACAGCATGTCGAGGTGATTGAAACAAGCGGCTTTTCAGCTTTGGATCGTGCCGCAGTGAGTTCTGTGCGGGCAATTAAATGCCAGCCTGCACCAGGGCAGCCAGTCATCAAAACAAGTGTGCCTGTCAACTTTTCATTAAATAAAAATAATTAACCTTTAATTATGTATTCATAAGGGAAATAGGTGAGAAAAAATATTAATATTGAAGTATTAAGATGCCTTGCAATTCTTGCTGTAATTTTAATACATAACTCTGCACCTTATTTCGTTGATAATAGTTTGATGCACAGAGATATTCTGGGATGGGGTGTTATTTATTTTTATTACACAATATCCAGATTTTGTGTGCCTGTTTTTTTTATCATTAGTGCTTATCTTTATTTTACCAGTAATAAACCATTTCAATATATGAAACGGGTAAAAAGGCTTATACTTCCTTTCTTAGCATGGTCGTTGATTTATTGGTATTTTTTAAACCCGCATAGTTGGGGAACATTTTGGGGAATATTAAGCAGCCCAAGGGTCTATCATTTGTGGTTTTTATATATATTTATTGGATATTCGTTTCTGTTACCGTTATTAATGTCTTTTGCAAAAAACGCTAATAAAAATGAGTATAAACCTATTGTTATTCTTGTGTTTATATTTGCAATAACATTGCCTTCTTTATATCAATTTTTGCTGCTTTTCGGAATAAAAATAGTTCCTATTTCAGGGTTTTATTTTGATATCCCAGCCTATTTGGTTTTTGCTTTGGTTGTGCCGTTTATTTTAAAGAAAATGAAAAAGGCGTACGGCATCGCTTTATATAGCGCATTGATTATTATGAATATGATCTTAGCAATGATTTCAACCTATCAAAACAGAAGCTTTGTTGATTATTGGTTTACAGATACAACGTTCTTTGTTTTTACTTCTTCTTTGGTATTGTTTAATGGCTTTATTCATGCTGATTTGAGTTTTATTAAAGGAAAATTGGCTTGGTTGATTTATAAGATTGGAGAATGCTCTTTTGGTATTTATCTATGTCATGTGCTTGTTACAGAAATCATGTTCCGTTATGGTTTTTGTTATTTTGGCTCGCCAATCATAGGACCACTTGTGAATAGTGCTATAGTATTCATTGCTTCTTTTATATTTTGTTTAGGATGTGGTTACATTAAATATATCCGAGCAATTTTGTTATGATTTTTGATATAAAATCAAAGATAGATTATTTAAAATATATATAATCTATGTTTGATTATCATATATTATTGAATAATCGTATTTAATGTTTCAGCCAATTGCTCTGCTGATTCATTAACGCTGATCGAGCGATTATATTGTCCTGTTGGATTCATTAAAATAAATTGGTCATAAGGGTCAATCAATTTTGTTTTTTCAGTGACTTGAAGCGTTTTAAACGGAACATGATATAAAATAGAAATATCTCGGATAGCCAGTTCACCCCCTGATAATGCGATAATTTTACTATTGAAAGGTTTCATATATAACATCAATCGTTCAGGAGTATCATATTGGCTATCAAAAGAAATAAAAATGGAGGCAAGTTGCGATGATTTATTCCCTAATAACTCTATCACTTTACCCATCTTGTTTAAATTTTGACTGCATACATCATGTAGACAGCGAGAGGCTCCAAAATACATTAACATCCATCGTCCTCTAAAGCTGCCGTTACTGACAACGTTTCCAGAAGGGCTGAGTAACTGAAATCCTCCACCAATTGTTGCAGTTTGTTGCGGTGGGGTTTGGATTGTTTTTTTGGTATAAAAGATCCCGAAGGCTCCACCACCTAAAGCGATTAAAAATGCAATGGCGATGATCGCCCAAAAGGGTATTTTCTTTTTCTGTGTCATTGAACTTACTTGGGTTTATTGGTGTATAGAGGGTATAGTGAAAGGGGTAAATTGGGTGTGGTCTATTATTGTTGGTTTATTTTACCTATATCAACTTGGGCGATGCTCGCTTTATGATTTATTTTTGCAAAACAGGTAGTAACAGGACTATCAAATACGGTATCAATAACAGCATCATTTTTAAGGGACTCTAATATTATTGCATATATGTTTCCATGAAGTAAACCCGTTACTTTTACTTGGTTGTTTTGCGTGTCGATTTTGAAGAATGGCTTTCCAAGATGAGCATCGGCGAAATCTTGCATTATACTATTCATACCGCTAGAATCAAGAAAAGGAATAATTTGAAATGTTCCCGTCATATTCTTACATTCCTCAGCATAAGCAGTCATGGATAACAACGACAAAGATATCAACAAGGTAATATAAAATTTTTATTTGATGCTATTCTTGACTAAGAGTGAATTATACTAGTTATTCATATATTTTGGCAGCTTGCAGGAAATCTGTAAATATATTTCATAAAATATGAGTGGGAGGATATTGGTTTATATTTTTATAATATTCCTCTACACTTTCGATCCATGTTCGCATTGCTTTGAGAAAAGAAGATAAATCTTTATTTTCCCATTCCTCTGGATGGTTATGTAAGTTTTGACGAAAATTTTCTTTTAGTGGTAATAGGCTTTGTCATTGTTGTATTGATGAATGAAAATAAGTATGACTAGTTATACTATAAAATTTGTTAAAAAGTCGATCTGTACCCAAAGCAATCAAAGTCATATTATATGATTTTTATAATATAATTTATTGATTATCGACCAAAATAACAATTTCATTTGTAATTGTTGGTTGTAATGCATAGGCTGCTCTTGCTGCCCTGACACCAGTTTTGCACACACAAACAATACGTTGTGACAAAGGCGGTTGCCATGCAACAATTTCATTGGGTAAAAGGCGGATCACATTCACTCTTACACTTTGTGGAGCTTCTCGACTATCTCTTAATTCGATAATGCAATCATCAGGTAGAAGATCATTACGATCGATAAAGGTAATATTATTTTCTTGGGGTTCTTGAGCTTGGTCAAAACGGAAGTCGGTGAAATGCCATGTGCGACAATCGACATTAATTAATTGTCCTAATGGGGTAGGGGTAAAATCAAGTAAGACACTTAACGCCATTTGGGCTTGTATTGCTCCTAAAATAGATACGATCGGTCCCATTACCCCTACCGTATTACAATTTCCATCTGCTAATAGCATTTTAGGAAATAAAGCTCTGTAACTGGGTGCGCTACCACAAAAGCCACCAACATATCCTTGTCTCTCAATTACAGAGGCGCTAATCAATGGTAGTGACAATTTCAGACATGCATCTGATAAGATATAGGTAACCATAAAGCTGTCTGAGGCATCAATAACCAAATCTATATTTTGCAAAGCTTGGTTGACATTGCTAGGCGTTAATCTTTCTTGATGCACATCTATGGCGCAATGAGGATTAGATTGATTTAATATTGTCTTTGCAGATATTGCTTTACTTTTACCGATATCCTCCATCCGATACAAAATTTGTCGATGTAAATTATGTTCTTCAACTATATCATGATCGTAAAGGCGAATATATCCAACACCAGCACCGCATAAAAGTGGTAAAACCGTGCAACCTAATCCACCACAACCCACAACTAGGACACGAGCAGCTTGTAACTTATGCTGCCCATTTTCACCAATTTCTGGCAATCGCATTTGTCTTTCATAGCGTTGCATCATGAACAGCTTTTCCGAATTTGAGCAAGCCATTCATTACAACGATGGATAGGATCAACAGCGCATTGAATATCCGTTACCACAGCTACACTATCAGCGCCTGCGTGTAATATATTTTCTATTCGTTCAGGAGTGATCCCACCTATCGCAACAAGAGGAATATCTCTAATTTTTTGCTTCCATAATGTGATGCGATCCAACCCTTGAGGAGGGCATTTCATCTTTTTCAATTTCGTTGGATAGATAGGTCCCAATGCAATATAATGCGGGTTAAAGGATAAGGCTAACTCTAATTCCGCTTTATCATGCGTTGATAAGCCAAAATGTATATCAGCACGACGTAAGGCATTAAAATCAGCATCACATAAATCCTCTTGACCCAAATGAACAAAATTAATTCCCAGTTCCAAAGCCAATTGCCAATAATCATTTAAAATCAATTGTGCATTATATTTCTCACAATAGAGTTTGGTTTCATAAACATGCTGCCTTAATTGATCGAGGGGCATATTTTTAATACGCAATTGGACGAGTTTTACCCCAATAGGCAGAAGCTGTTTGATAAGATCAACCGAGTCAGTAATAAGATAAAAACGTTCCATTTAATTAAAATCCGCCAAACCATAAATAGGAGTGGAAGCATATGCCATATCGCGCTTTTCCATTAATCCTGCATGATAAGCCTTATGTCCTGCGATAATCGCATCACGAAATGCTGCTGCCATCATGATAGGATCTTTTGCTTTGGCAACTGCAGTATTTAATAAAACTCCATCAAATCCTATTTCCATAGCATGTGCAGCTTGGCTTGGTGATCCTATTCCCGCATCAACAATTAAGGGAATATTTTTGAAATAAGAACGCATTGTGCGTAAGGCTTCTATGTTTCTTAATCCTTGCCCAGAACCGATGGGAGCTCCCCATGGCATTAATACTTCACAACCTGCCTCTAGTAGTTTCTCTCCTACGATTAAGTCTTCTGTTGTATATGGAAAAACTTTAAAACCATCTTGGCATAAAATACGTGCTGCCTCGACCAAAGCAAAAGGGTCAGGTTGTAATGTATCTGCATTCCCAATTACTTCTAATTTAATCCAGTCAGTATTAAAAAGTTCTCTGGCCATTTGGGCAGTTGTTACTGCTTCTTTAACGGTATGACAGCCTGCGGTATTGGGTAAAAATTTCTTATTGACTTGGTTTAAAAGCGTACGAAAAGAAGCACCTGCTTTTCCTTCTCGTCTTAGACTAACAGTGATGATTTCCGTTTGTGATTCTGTAATCGCATCCGCAAGAATTTCTGGTGAGGGATAGCCTGCTGTTCCCAACAAAAGTCTAGAGTTGATTTTATGATCGTAAAACATCATTATCCTCCTTGCATAGGGGATAGAATTTCAATTTTAGAACCTTCTGTGACTGCTGTTGTCTCATAAACATGTCGAGGAACAAAATCACCGTTAATCGCAGTTGCGACAACAGTGCAATCTATATTTTGCTCTTTTAATAAATCAGAGAGTGTTTGTGCAGACGTTGTTAATAAATTTCCATTTAAATAAATATTCATTGAAATTTTTCCACCTAGAGTTTTTCGACGAATTGTTGTGCCATATAGGGTGCTAGTAAAAAGCCATGACGATACATGCCATTGATAAAGAAACGACTATCTTGATAGATAATCTCGGGGACATTATTGGGGAAAGAAGGTCTTAGTCCTGTTCCTGTTTCAACAAGTCTTGCTTCGGCAAATGCTGGATGAATGGCATATGCAGACCCAAGCATTTCTATTAACGCTTTGGCGCTGATTGAGCTGTCATCATGACTTTCTATCATTGTTGCGCCCAACATAAATTGTCCATTATGACGTGGTACTAAATAACACGGAAAACGTGGATGTAATAAACGAATAGAGCGTGAAAAAGAAACATCGTGAGATTCAAAAATCAACATCTCACCTCTGACAGCTCTGAGGTTAGGGAGTGATTTTGCTGCGTTAATTCCAGTACAATCAATAATTTTTCCTGATGGAGTGTTGGTATGAAAAACGACGCCTTTTTCGATTAATGTTGATCGTAATTCTTTTAAAGATAATCTTGGGTCTAAATGAGCTTCTTCTGGAAAAAAGAGCCCTTGTGAAAATCGATTGGATAAATCACTTTCCAAGGATTCAGGTGCAACCCATGTGTGAGAGTGTGTTTTATTGGCAAAGTTTTTAAGCTCAATGGTATCACGTGCTGGTGCAACGACCAATGTCCCTGTTTTTTTTACACTGCTGACATGATTTGACCACCATTCGATGGCTGTCATTCCATATTCAACGACGATATCAGGCGCACTTTCCCCTTCGCAAAAAGGGGCTAACATTCCACCAGCCAATAAGGATGCAGTTTTTACATCAGGGGATTCAATAACTTCGACTTTTTCATTATATTCAGATAGCACTGTCGCGACACATAATCCTGTGACGCCACTACCGATAACAGACCAACCACTCATAATATCATTTTCACTTTGTAAGAGAACATAATAATAAACATACTCTTTTCTTGTTCAATATTAATTTGACAAAAGATAACCTTCACAAAGAATTATAAATTGTTTTGACTATATTGTTTACATGAATTGGATTTTGTTTAAAAAACTACTAATCCTTATGTACTATTCTGTTTACTCTTTTTCGACACGAATATCTAATTATGGCTTATATTATATTAAGTCTGAAAAAAAGAAGTCAATAAAATATTTTTATATTTGTTACATAACAATAATAAAAAAATCTAAAGTTTTTGTTATTATCTTAACAGGCAAGTGATTTATCTGGGATTATATATGAATATTTGTTTTGAATAAAATATAATTCCGCCCTAAGGTTCAGATGGCAAGATTTATAAAATATGAAAAAATCTTATCCATCTGATGTAATTTATATATTTTATTGTGCGTAAACTGAGTTATCACCATTGGGTTGAACAACGACCGCATCAGGTTTCATTTTATTACCACGAGAAACCATGCAAGCCGTATAGGTTTGGTCATATTGTGTTTGAATATTGCCTTGCTTACCGTTGGAGTAACTGGTTGCGTTCAAGCCACCCCCCAATGCACCTCCAGCAGCGCCAATCGCAGCACCAGAGCCACCACCTAAAGCAGCGCCCAGTCCAGCTCCAGCGCCTGTGGCAAGTAATCCACCAATAATGGCTTTTTTATTCTGATGGGATGCTTGTCCTTGGACATCATTAGCAGCATATTTTTGACAATCTTGCTTTTCAGCTAAGAACTGTTCAAATGTTTTACCAGGAGGAGGAGTCATTTGTACTTGTGGTCCTAGTGGTGTTTCAGCACAGGAAGTCAGTGATAGAATTGCCCCCATAAAAGCAACAGTGCGGAGTTTATAAATTTTCATTATACTTAACCTTTTCATGTACAAATAAAGAAATCAAATTAGGAATCCTGTAGTATATGAATGTGCTAAGAGTATGGTCTTTGACCAGTAACAAGATACACATAATACTATTTTGATCATTGTTTTACAGTGAGAAAAAATAAAATTACAAGGGTTTATTCTATTCTGTAAAATATTATTTATTTAATGTTGTAAAATTTTTGATCTTTTTAAATGCTTTATACAAATGAATAGTTTTAATTAAAAGATCGATCTTTATATCTTTCTTAGGCATTAAGGCTATTGAAAATAAAGCAAGGTTGAAATACAGCAGCAATAAAGATTATTTTTATAAACAGTCTGTATTTCATAAGGGCTAATGTGCCTCTGACCAATTTTTTCCAATACCCGTTTCAACAACTAAAGGAATAGAGAGTTGAACCGTTTTTTCCATCGCTTCCTTGGCTAATTGAATCAGTTTCTCAGCATCTTCTTCTTTGACTTCGAATAAAAGCTCATCATGAACTTGTAATAGCATCTTTGCTTGTAATTGATGTTCTTTGATGGCTTTATCCATATCTAACATGGCATTTTTAATAATATCCGCAGCCCCACCTTGTAAAGGTGCATTGATAGCTTGGCGTTCTGCATAAGCACGCATTGGTCCTTTGGCAGTTTGAATCCCTGCAATCCAACATTTTCGACCAAAAGGCGTTAACACATAACCATTTTCTTTGGCTTCTTCTTGTGTTGTTTGCATATAGGTTTTTATTTCAGGGTAACGGTCGAAATAAGTATCGATATATTGCTTTGCAACTCCAGCTGAAACGCCTAGTTGTTTGGCTAATCCAAAAGCACTGATTCCATAAATAATACCAAAATTAATCGCTTTAGCTTGCCGACGAACTAAGGGATCCATCCCTTCAATGGGAGTGTTAAACACTTCAGAAGCTGTTCTGGCGTGAATATCCTCGTGATTAATAAAGGATTCTTTAAGCTGAGGAATATTTGCGACATGAGCCAATAAGCGCAATTCAATTTGGGAGTAATCCGCAGAAACCAAGACATGACCAGGGGCAGAAATAAATGCAGCTCTGATTTTCCCACCTTCCTCACTACGGATAGGAATGTTCTGCAAATTGGGATCCGTAGATGATAAACGCCCCGTTACGGTGCCTACTATATTAAAACTGGTATGAACGCGCCCTGTTTGTGGGTTAATTTGTTCGATTAAAGCATCTGTATAGGTTGATTTTAACTTAGCCAACTGTCGCCACGTCAGGATTCGATCGGCAATGGTGTGGCCTTTATCGCTGAGTTCTTGTAGGACTTTGGAATCCGTTCCCCAAGCTCCCGTTTTCATTCTTTTACTGCCAGGTAAATCCATCTCATCAAACAAGATTTCTCCAAGTTGTTTAGGGGAAGCAACATTGAATTTTTTCCCTGCCAGTTGATGAATTTCTTTTTCTTGTATTGCTATTTTCTGGCTGAATTCTTCTGACAAAGACCGTAACAAATCAGGATTAATTAAAATCCCATCTTGCTCCATTTGTGTCAGAACATTGATTAAAGGGCGCTCCATTTCTTCATACAAGCTCAGTACATGTAAAGAGCGCATTTCAGGACGTAATAACAGCCATAATCTCAATGTAACATCAGCATCCTCGGCAGCATAATCGGTTGCTTTGTTAATGGCAACTTGTTCAAATGAGATTCGTTTCCGTCCCGTGCCAGTAAGCTCATCATAAGAAATATTTTTATGGTCAAGATGAAGCTCTGCCAATTCATCCATATTATGACGATGTTTTCCTGTTGCTTGGACATATGAAATCATCATTGTATCATCATATGGAAAAGGAATAGGAAAGCCATTATGTTTGAAAACAAGGAAATCATATTTGGCATTGTGAAAGATTTTTAAAACAGAGGGATCAGTAAATAGCGGGCTGAAAGTTGTGATTAACTCAGCAACAGGAATTTGCTGCGCGCTTTGTTCTTCGAATAAATTGTCCTGTTGATGCGCAATAGGAATATAACAGGCTTTGCCTGGTGCAACTGCCATGGATATGCCAACAATATTGGCTTGCAATGCGTTTAAGCTATCGGTTTCTGTATCAAGCGCACAATAATGAGTTTCTTGAGCCAACTTTATCCAGTTCTGTAGCTGCTCAATGGAAGTAATCGTTTCATAATTCTCATAAGCAGGGGAAAGAATATGAGAGTGATCTTTATTTTCTTCTTTTACAGGTGCTGATAAAGTGCTGGATGAAGATGATGGTTGGGAAGGAGAGGATTGCCCTTTTGTATATCTTGCCAAGATAGAACGGAACCCTCTTTTTTGTAACCATTCAATTAAGGGTCCTTCTTGAGTTTGACAACATCCCAATTCATCTATGGGTGTTGGTAGATCAAGATCGTCTTTTAATTGAACAAGTTGATAAGAAATACGTGCATTTTCCTGATGTTCTTCTAAATTATCACGGCGTTTAGATGCTTTCATCGTTGGAATAGCAGCTAAGACATCTTCTAAACATCCATATTCATTAATCAGAGCCGCAGCTGTTTTAGGACCAATGCCAGGCACACCAGGTACATTATCTATGGAATCCCCCATTAATGCTTGCAAAGAAATCATTTGTGAGGGTTGAACACCAAATTTGGCGATCACTTCGGGTTCTCGAATAATTTTTTCTTTGATCGGATCTTGCATGCAAACATGGTCATTGACCAATTGCATCAGGTCTTTGTCTGATGAAATAATCGTGCATTGCCCTCCAGCTTTTACCATTGCTTTGGCGTAACTGGCAATAAGATCATCAGCTTCCCATCCTATCATTTCGATGGTTGGCAGTCCTAATAAACGAGAGGCTTCTTTTACCAACGCAAATTGAGGGATTAACTCTTCTGGCGGCGGTGGTCTTTGTGCTTTATAATCAGGATAAATATCATTCCTAAATGTTTTTCGTCCTGCATCAAAGATAACTGCCATGTGGCTTGCAGTGCGTTCACGGATGATTTTCATCATCATATTGGTAAATCCGTAAACCGCATTGACTGGGGTTCCAAAGGGATCCAACATAAGAGGAATTCCGTGAAAAGCACGAAAGATAAAACCTGATCCATCGACCAAGATAAGATGTTTTTCTGCAGAAGAAGAGGGCATGAAGGTAAAATCTATATTATGAATGGGTTTTATGCGATTATTCTTGGAAAAGAAATGTTTTAGAGCAATAAGGGCAAACCGCTTTATTGTCTTTTAATTTTAAAAAGACACGAGGGTGCCCTAATGCTGGGTTATTTCCTTCGCAAGAAACAGTTTTTTTATCAACATAGACGGTTTCGAATTGTCCGCGTTGTGGGTTTTGATAAAGTTCTTGTTCGGTTTTCATTAAAATATCCTTGTTTATTATTAAAAGAAACGTCAATACTAAAAAACTATATAGATATTATGTATTGAGTGTCCCATGAGAATTTTAAATCGATCCTTTCTAACACATTTCTGTCGTATGTGCTTCTCTTTTATAATGGGGTGCAGTTTTTTAGGTGGGAATAGCCATAATGCGCAGGCAAAAAATAGCCAAAAAACTGTTGAAATGGTTCAACAACAAAACTCAAATGATCCTTATGCGCGATATAAAAACTTGATTCCAGCCAGTGAATGGTTGATTTTGTCGGATGGTGCCAAGATTCCGTTGCGTATATGGCAGGCTCCTGCACAACGTGTGATTATTCTTGCATTGCACGGGTTTAATGATAGCCGTGATGCATGGGAAGATTCAGCAGAATATTTTGTTGATAAAGGTATTAGTATTTATTCCCCAGATCAAAGAGGATTTGGTCAAGCGCCTTGGCGTGGAAAATGGTCAAGCACCAATCAAATGGTGCAAGATGTTGTTGAGGAAGTGGCTATTATAAAAAAACGTTTTCCCAATACTCCAATTTATTTAATGGGGGAAAGCATGGGCGGGGCGGTATTAATGTGTCTGGCTGCTCGTGATGATGCCCCTCGAGTCAATGGATATATTCTGCTAGCCCCTGCGGTTTGGGGGTCAAAACAAATTGGCGTTGTGGGGGATATTTCTTTACGGTTTTTGAACCTTGTCGCACCCAATTGGCGACTAAACCCAAGCAAAACACCTGTTAAAAGAGTAACGGCCAGTGATAATAATGATTCTTTGATTCGATTATATTTTAATCCATTAACGCTTCATAACAGTAGAGTTAAGGCACTATATGGATTGGTAAAGTTGATGGATGATGCGATTAAGGCAGCTCCTAGAATTAAATATCATAGTTTGGTTTTATATGGTGATAACGATCAGCTAGTCCCCGCATCATCTATGTACTCTGTGTGGAAACAATTCCCCAAATGGGTTCGAAAAGATTACGTGCCAGGTGGCTATCATTTATTATTAAGAGATAAAAACCGTAAAATCGTAGTAAAAGATATTATTTCTTGGATTAATGATTCTGACCAATGGTTGCCATCAGGTGGAGATGCTGCAACGGCGGCATGGATGTCTGTTCATGGCAACGGTAAAGTTCCATTTTTTATGCCTAGCCAGATGGATAATATTGTTCAGTAAGTTATGTATTATGTTATGTATTATGGGTTTAATTCAGAATTAATCCCTAACAGAGGATGATTTAAAATAGGTCTTGTTATATTTTTACGATAAAATAATAATATTTTTAGATAGAATAAAGTTGTGATTATAAAAATTCACTATTTTTTATAATATCGCTCTTCAAATAAGCGGTTACTTTAAGGTAAAAGTGGTGCTGGTTTAAAGGGTGATTTATATTGAGACTTTGATTAAGACAACGATCCACTAGTAGTTTTTTTATTTGTATAGACAGTCAAAAAAACTGAGTGACGGCAATGAATATGATATTTTATTGATAGAGTAGACCTTTATACATTCTTGAAATTATGACATTATTCTTCTTTTATTATAAGGTTGATTGGAATGTTGAAGAATATTTTTTCGTGGGTTCTAGGGGTGCAAATCATGTTAGGGAGCGGTGTTGCTTATGCTCAAACGGTCACACAAGCTATTGCTCCGTTTGATGAATCTGTTTGGCGTATTGAAACTTTATATAATCAATCCAAAACTATTCAAACCTATCAAGGGGAAAGGAATTATGCTTCTATCTCTTTTAATCCCTATACGCATAGAGTAACAGGTCGTGGTTTATGTAATAAATTTATGGGAAAATTTGACCAGCATGATGATAAAGTGACGATTCATGATGTGGTGACAACCCATGAAAAATGTTTGTCTGACGATGTGAATACACAAGACGATCGTTTGTTTAACTATTTAAAAGAAGTTCATTCTTATTCTATTCATGGAAAAATTTTAAGGTTGAAAGACGCACAAAATCATTCTTTGATTATCGCACGTTGGGCTAAATAATAGATTATAAAATTAAAAAAAATAGGTGGCTAAATGATTATTCAAACCAATGAAATTGTTGATTTAAAAACGCCAACAGGTCTGATGCGCTGTCATATTTTTCGCCCCGTTGCAGATGGTCAATATTCAAGTGTAATTTTCTATTCCGAGATTTATCAAGTCACTCAACCTATTCGCCGTCTGGCTGAGTATATTGCAGGGCAAGGATATATTGTGATTGTGCCAGAGGTGTATCATGAGTATGAGCCATTAGGCACAGTGCTGGAATATGATAAAGAAGGCACTGACCGTGGAAATTGTTTAAAGTTTGAAAAGCCGATTTCTGCGTATGACTCAGATGCGGATACTGTGATTGAGTGGGCAAAACACTACGAACATGGCAATGGCAAAGTTGGGACAATGGGCGTTTGTTTAGGTGGACATTTGGCGTTAAGAGCAGCATTGAATTCTAATGTGCTGGCGGCAGCTTGTTTTTATCCAACCAATGTCCATGATTCAACCTTGGGGCAAGGGCAGAATGATGATACAATTCATCGTTTGGCAGAGCTTAAAGGGGAAACGATGTTTGTCTTTGGAAGACAGGATCCTCATGTGCCTTTTGAAGGTCGTCTTCAAATCCAACAAGCATTACAAAAAGCAGGTGCTGTGTATGAGTGGCATGAATTCAATGCTCAACACGCCTTCTTACGCGATGAAGGTCCGCGTTATGATGCAGAATTGTTCCAATTATGTATGGGATTAGTGATTCGTTTATTTGCGCGGAACTTATAGTGAAAGAAAAAGCATTATATGAGAGTAATATAATGCTTTTTTACTATTTATTTTTCTTCGTCAGTTTTTTCTTTGACATAAGCCTCAACAGGACCATTGAGTTTCATTGTCATGGGTGTTCCATCACGTTTTACAGTATTACCAACGGTTACTTTCACCCATTGTTCACTGATGCAATATTCCAAGATGTTGTCTTTTTCCACACCTTTGAAACGAATACCAACCCCACGGTTCAGTAATTCTTCGTTGTAATAAGGACTGCTGGGGTCAGCAGATAAACGATCGGGAAGAGTATCGGTCATGACAGAGATTCCTTGTTTGTAATCTTTAATTAGAGTGCTTTTATCTATTACAAAAAAAAACTGAAACATGACAAGGGAAATCGTTGGATAATTAGTTGTTTATTGATTTTATAGAGAAAGAAATTTTACTATATGTGAATTTTATATTAGATCGGTCGTTTGAATCTGTCACTTTTATTTCTCAAGAGTAGGTGTTTCATTCGCCTACTTTTTTTATTAACTTATTTAAACGAATAGATTTTTAAGAATGAAGTTTGATTAGTACCTTTCGGATGGTGGTTCTGTCAGGTATTACAAGTTACATGAAGATTACGAATATTTGTCGTATTCTATGAGTCAACGGGAATATACTTCTTTAACAGTTTAAAGAAACAGTCAGTAAAAATCATATTGTGATATACCCTCATTTTTATTGTTCTATCAAAAGTTTACACCTGCTTGAAAGGATGCGATCCACCCTTCTGGACGCAGCCCACTGGTTGTAATGGCATGGGTTGCGGATGCGTCCCATATAAACCGTTTTCCGGTGCGTCTTATGCCTATTCCTGAGCCTGCAATATTCCCGCTTTTTCTTATGTTTGATTGGGTTGAATGGTCGAATACAGCACGGATCATCCCTGTATCAAGGAGGGTATATATTTCTGTTCCTTTAATAAATGTATCGCAAAAACCTTGATAAGAACCACATTTCATGTGCTCTGTAGGTAATGTCCAAAACAGATCATTGCGCATAAAAATTCCTGCATTACCTATTAAACTTTGTTTAAGAAATCCTCGAACGGTATAGGGACCGCCAATTTGTATTTTACTGTTATTATATTGGTTTTTATTGCTATATTCACCATGAATAGAGGTGTGCCAGACAAGTGATTTAGTAATGGGGCTGTATCCATCAATATCAATAAAAGGCTTTACGTATTTCACATGAGGATTATATTCCCCAGTATTGACTACATATGTTTTCGTAGCCATTTCATTTAATCCAATTTTGCTACCCAAGCTTAAAAACCACGTACGTCCCCATATTTTTAAGAATTCGTTTGCACTGATATTGAGAGAGGACAAAGTAGCACTTTGTGAACGTAATTTTTGATGGTTAGTATAATTTTCAAAAGTTTCTGTTTGGTATTCTATACGAATAGAAGTAACGTCAATACGGGTTCTATTGATGACTCTGGAAAAACCTGCATGAAAATTTTTCTGTGTTGAGTCTGCACGTTGAGGATAATTTTTGATATATGTAGGATTATACATATCATCAGAGCGCCACCATCCTCCAAAAAATATCCATGGACCCATTGGGATAGAACCTTGTACAGTAAAGAATGAATTATGTCCGATACTTTGTCGTGCATTTAAGGAATGATCGTACTCAAAAGACCATACGTCTAATAGATGTAATAAATTACCTGTGGTTACTATAGAACGTCCCATTGTGCGACCTGAATTACTTTGACTGTAATTGTCAGAGAAAACTTTACCATGGATGATCCCCGCATTTGGTAATTCAATGTTGACAACGGATGCGTTGGGATCTTGACCAGGCACGATTTTCATAGAAATTTCCCAATTGGGTATCCGATTTAATTGGTCGATCCCTTGAGCAATATCTTCAAAATCCAAAACATCATTTCGTTGCCAAGGAAAAGCTAAGAACTCGTAAGTTCCTTTTTCTTCGCCATTAAATATAAAGGACTCTAGTTTCCCTTCCATTGCAGAAATACGTAAATGTCTAGAAGATAAATCTTGTTTAGGAAAATACATACGGGATGTAATATATTTTTGGTCAATATATTGTTGATTTAATGTATTTAATAACTGATGTAGGTCATCAACGGTTAGGCATCGGTTTTCCCATTTTTTGGTGATATGATGCACTGTTGATGGTGATAATTTGTAGGCGTTTTCAACGGTAATTAAGTTGATTTCCACACAGTTGTGAAGTTTAAAGGGAAAATCCTCACTTTTCATTTTAATACTGGGTGGCAGGGCATCTGATGTATCCATTCTTTGTTGGCGTTGTTGATATTGTAAATATTGAAGTGAACGGAGATATTGGTTGTTGTTGTAATAAGCAAATGCCTGATTTGCAGCGGGAGAAAGGAGGATAAAGTATAGACATGATATTTTAAAGATAATCTTGAGTTTTTCCATGCTTACTACCTTAAACAAGATATTATCAAGTCATTGATTTGTTATATTTATATGATTATCATTTTTATTAGTATATTTTCACGTTTTTCTATCAAAAGATAAATCTATGTCAAAGTATATTGACAGATATCTATTCAATATATCAATGTTGATAGTATATATATCACACTTAGCATATCTCTAATAATGATGATTCCAAAACAAGAATAGAAGGAAAATACCTATTATGATTTTGTTTAACCAGCGTAAAAGATTATGGCTCAGTACGATGTTGGTTCAGGTTGGACTATTAAGCGGTGGTGTATTTTCCTTTTCTGCATTTGCGGTGGAACAGCAGGATTCAAAAGAACAAGCATTAATGCGTTATCCGACTTTACATGGGGGTAAGATCGCTTTTGTTGCTCGTGGTGATGTGTGGGAAGTGGAAAAACAAGGGGGAACAGCTCGTCGTTTAACCGCTGATACGGGCGAGGATTTAATGCCCAGATATTCGCCCGATGGAAAATGGTTGGCTTTTACTGCCAGTTATCAAGGAAACCGTGATGTTTATGTGATGCCGGCTGCTGGTGGAGCGGTTAGGCGGTTAACCTATCACTCTGATGTGGTTGCTTCTGCTCCAGAGCGGTGGGGGCCTGATAATATGGTGGTGACTTGGACGCCTGATTCAAAAGAGATCGTTTTTTTATCCCGTAGAAATGCGTGGAACAGCTGGATGAGCCTTCCATTTACAGTTTCTATTGATGGCGGTTTGCCTAAACAATTGCCGCTCGATCGTTCTGGTTTTATGAGTTACGATACTTCGGGTAAAGAAATTGCTTATACGCGTATTTATCGCGATTTTCGTACATGGAAACGCTATGACGGTGGTTTGGCGCAGGATGTTTATACGTATAATTTTGATACGAAGAAGTTAAATCAAATTACGCATTGGAAAGGCACTGACACTATTCCAATGTGGTATCAGAATAAGATTTATTTCTTGTCAGATCGTGATGCCAATCGCCGTTTGAATTTGTGGGTGTATGACAAGAACACAGGCGAAACAACACAAGTTACCCATTTCACAGATTATGATATTGATTTTCCATCATTGGGTGATAATGGTATTGTTTTCCAACAAGGCGGTAAATTATATGTTTTGGATTTGCCGTCAGAGCAGCTTCATACTGTATCTGTTAAAGTTCCCGATGACGGCACACGTACCATGCCTCGTTTTGTAGAGGTTAATGATTCTATTCGTAAAATTGATGCTGCACAACAACCAGATTATTCAATTTCTCCTAATGGTAAACGTGCTGCTTTTGCCGCCAGAGGGAATATTTTTACGGTTCCTGTGGAACATGGTGCCATTCGGAATTTGATTTATGCTAGTGATGTTGATGCCGATCATCCTGTATGGTCGCCTGACGGGCAGTGGATTGCCTATACAACAGACAAAAACGGTGAACAAAATATTGCTATTCGTCCATCAGTTGGTGGAGAAGAAAAAATCCTAACGGATTTTAAATCAGGATATTATTATGCACCACGTTTTTCACCAGATGGCAAAAAACTAGCCTTTTCTGATGGAAATCATAATTTATGGTTGATTGATGTTTCTGGTAAAAATTTAAAGAAAATTGCTGTTGATCGTAACGCAGAAATTCATGATTTTAATTTTTCTCCTGACAGCAAATGGATTGTGTATAGTTTAACACAGGCTAATCAACAGCGTAATTTATGGGTGTATAATATTAATCAAAATATGCCTTCTCGCTTAACTACAGGTCAAAATAGTGATTATTTACCTGTATTTTCTCCTGATGGGAAATATTTATATTTTGTTTCTAATCGTTATGAAAATACGGTGTTTGCCGATAATGAAATGAACGCCTTAACGGTTAAAAGTGCGGGGATTTATATTGCGACTTTAGCCAATGATACTCCGTCACCTTTTGCTGTGCGTTCTGATGAGGGGCAAACCGAAACTAAGGAAAGCAAGGAAGATAAAGAGGCAAAAAAACCATCTGTTCCTGATGTAAAAATTGATACCCAAGGATTTGGTGAACGAATTGTTCCGGTGCCAATGACAGGGGGTGAGATTACCGATATGCAAGCTGCTGGGGACAAGATTTATTATCTATTATCTCCACCGCAAACGATTTCAGGAGAATTTTCTGGTGAAAAGCCTGAATTGCATGTTTATGATTTAAAAGAACGCAAAGACACATTAATAGAAAAAGGGATTGATAATTACAGCCTTTCTTATGATGGAAAGAAGGTTCTTTATAATCAAAAAGACTCTTGGATAATCGCGGATGCTAAAGAAAAACATGCCGATGATAAAACACTAGATGTTTCTTCGATGCGTGTTCGGATAGAACCACCCAAAGAATGGCAAGAAATGTTCGAGAATGCTTGGCGTTTACAAAGGGATTTATTCGTAAATCCGAAAATGAATGGTCAAGATTGGCAAGCTGTTCATGATAAATATGCGGCTCTTGTTCCTTTGGCTGGCTCTCGTTCCGATGTAAATTACATTATTGGGCAAATGGTGGGTGAGATAGGGAACTCTCATACCTATGTTGGAGGTGGTGACCAACAAGATCCTGTCAAAGCTGTTTCAACGGCGCTGTTAGGGGTGGATTTTGCCTATGATGCACAAAAAGAGCGTTATTCATTGGCTAAGATTTATCAAGGGGATAATAGTCGTAAACAATATCGCAGTCCTTTGACCGAGTCTGGATTGAATATTCATGAAGGGGATTATTTATTGTCTGTTAACGGGCAAGAGATCAAAGGAAATGTGAATCCTTATCAATTCTTTGTTGGGGTTTCTAATCCTGTGCGATTGTCTTTTGAAGATAAAGATACAGGTAAAGTCAAAAATGTTGAAGTTAATACCGTTAAAAATGAACTTTCTTTAAAAGAAAGAGAGTGGGTAGAACATAATCGCCAGATAGTCGATCGTTTATCCAATGGTCGAATTGCCTATATTTATCTATCTGATATGGAAGAATTGGGAATGCAGCAATTTATTCGCCAATTTTATTCTCAGCTTGATAAACAAGCTGTGATTATTGATGACCGTTGGAATGGGGGTGGTTTTATCGATCAAATTTTATTGGAAAGATTAAGACGTATCTTGGTTGGTATGACGACTAATCGTGAAAAGATGCAAGCAACCTTGCCTCAACAATTGATTAATGGACCTAAAGTAACCTTGGTGAATCAATATTCTGCCTCTGATGGCGATATTTTCCCCTATTATTTCCGTAAATACGGATTGGGTAAAGTCATTGGTAAACGCACATGGGGTGGTGTCCGTGGTATTCGCGGATATTGGCCTTTACGTGATGGTGGATATATTACCATTCCAGAGGAAAGCCTGTATGGATTGAATTCTGAATGGATTATCGAAAATCATGGGGTTGAACCTGATATCGAAGTTGAAAATACACCTGGTGAGTTACAAGAGGGTCATGACAAACAACTGGAAACGGCAGTTAATTATTTATTAAAAGAATTAAAAGATCATCCTTCTGTTTTACCAGCCCCCCCAAGTTGGGATACGGCTTATCCTCCTCAAGGGGAGCCTTTTGCGAAGAATGCTTCAGAAGCAAAGCATAATTCGAAATAACGGATATATTTAAAAGTATGTTTTTGATAAAACATGCTTTGCTTCTTATAATTTGTGATTTTAATGCAATGATATTTTACTTATTAATGATTGAAAGTAAAATATCATTGTATCGTAACCTGAAATAATGATTATCATTTTGTAATTTTTATGAATGAAAGAATATTTTATGTTACGTAATTTCTTTTTCTGGGCGATTCAGTGTATTCAAAGAGGATTTGATTTTAAAGGTAGAGCCTGTAGGCGAGAGGTCTGGAGCTATGCTGTTTTTATAGGTATTATCAATCTCTTATTATCCTTGATCATAGGAGAAACCCTTGCTGGAATTTTAATGTTCATTTTATTTATTATTCCGGGAATATCATCATGTGTAAAAAGATTACATGATATTAATCTGAGTGGTAAATGGGTGTTTGTGTTTTATGGGATGATTTTTGCTGTTTATGGATATGTTATATATATATTTATAGCTTTGGGAATGATGTCAGATCAATATCCCGGTATTGAAAATCTCTCTGACGAAGAAATTTGGCAATTTATGACGCAATATATGTCAGATGAAGTTGTAAATTTATTAGTTCTGTTTGGTATACATTTGGTTACCAGTATTGTCCTGTTAGTATTAATGTTAAAGCGCGGTACAGCAGGAGAAAACAAATATGGTCAGCCTCATGATTATATTGATCGAGACCGTTCTATTCTTGATAAACATTAATATCTGTTTAAATAAATAGTAAATTACATGGATTGTTCATGTGCTTTACTAAATTTACTTTACTCACAATAACGGTAAATGCGGTAAAAATATGGTGTAATACCCAGTAGCAAGCGTGCAGCTGTCGATTTTTTTGCCATTTTGTATGGGGCATTGATACCAATGATGGTTTTCAAGGAACATTGCAAAACCATCTTCTTCTTTACACTCTTTTTTCAATTGTCCGTTTGCAACAGTGCATTTTTTATAAAGCTCTTTTTCTTTGACAAAATAATAGCCATCTGCTGGATTGCAGTTAATCGTTGCAACGCCGTCTTTAATCCAACATCTTTTATAATTAGCATGTGCAGAGTAAGAACCCAGCACGCTTGAAAAACATATTCCTAAGAGAGTAAGGAATGCTATATGGTTACTAGGCATAATATTTATAGTTCCTATATTGAGATGCAGAATACAAAGAATGATATTGTTTTTGGGGGTCAAGATAGCTTAGGATGCATAAGGAATAAATTCTTTTTTATACATAAAGGATAAAAAGTGCAAAAATATTATCAAATTAGTTTTGCAGCTCTTTCCATATTCATCGGACTTAGTGTTGCTGGAACGTCTGTATATGCGATTGAGGTCAAAAGCTCTCTTCCAAAAGAAAATCAAACATTACAGGCAGGCATTCAAGAAATTATGTTGAAATACGATCATGAGTTTAATCCTTTTCGCAGTAGGTTATTGTTGGTTGGTGAAAAGGGAGAACCGAAACTTATTCCTGCAACGGTTTCATTGGATCATACACAGGTGAAAACAACTTATCCGTTAATTGCTGGAAAATATAAATTACAATGGCAGATTTGGACTTGGAAAGGCGAAGAAAGCTCTGGTGAAATTCCTTTCACTGTTGTTGGAAATGCACATGATACCAATCACTCCACAGCTAATTTTAGTCCAGCTCCAGCAACGAATGGACAAAGCGGTAATGCCAGCGCAAAGCAAGCACCAAGTAATTGAAGGTGAGGCATATAATTCATTGTATGCAGTTGAGCATCGGTAATCATTGCACCGAAAATGATAATGGGGGTCAGCAAGGGAAATGTCAGTAAAGGAAGCAAAAATGGGCTTCTTCTGGCACCTAAGGCAATACAAGTTGCCATTCCTCCTAGTAAAGACAAACATCCAGTGCCAATCATCAGGCTAAGGATAAATAAAGGGAGTGCATGATAAGGAAAGTTAAACATTAACGCCAAAGGAATGCTGGCAATTAGTAAGGGCAGGCCTGTGGTTAACCAATGCCCCAGCATTTTTGCGAATGCTACGCCATAAGGAGGTAATCCAAGTAACATAAGCTGTTCCAAAGACCCATCTTCATATTCATGGTTAAATAGGCGTTCTATGGGTAATAGGGCGGCTAATAAAACACATACCCATAAAATTCCAGGGGCAATTTGACGTAGTAATTGTGGTTCTGGTCCTAGTGCCAGTGGAAATAAAGAAGCGATTAAAATAAAAAACAAGATTGTGCCCAAACTGTCCGTGCTGTATTTCAGGGATAGTTGTATTTCACGGCGAATAAAGAATAAAAAAATACGCATCTTATAAAGAGGATACCATAGAGGAAGATGGAGTGAGATGAAGTGTTTTACTGTTTTCCAAAGGTAAAGGAATATGGGTTGTAGTGATAATCATTCCCCCTTGTTTGGTAAAATCCTTAAAGATAAACCCCAACTGTTCGATTGTTTCCTGATCCAGACCAACAGTGGGTTCATCCAATAACCATAATTGTGCAGGTTTTAGTAAAATACGTGCCAGCGCTGTGCGTCGCTTTTGTCCCGCAGATAACATACGAACAGCGATATCCGCCATGTGGTTCAGGTTCACAATTGTCAAGGCATGTTGAATATTGGTGTTATAAATTTGGCTGGTAAGTTGTAAGTTTTCTTTGACCGTCAAGGCAGGTTTCAAAGAATCCTGATGGCTAAGCCAAGCAATATTTTGTGTATGTTCTATAAATTGTTTGGAAATATCTTGGTCATTCCAAGTAATTATTCCCGCATCAACAGATTTCAAGCCTGCCAAAATACGCAGTAACGTACTTTTTCCAGCACCATTTTGTCCTGTGATAATTAGAGACTCACCAGAAGAGAGAGAAAAGCTAATATTTTTTAAAATTAGCTTTTCCCCATGAAAAGCACGGATATGATTAATTTTAAAAATATTAGCAGATATGATGGGCAGTGTTTGCATCCTTTTCGTTTCTGTACACACGTAAGTGAAAAAACAAAGTGACTCTGATAATTGCTTTTATTCGATTCGAGATATAAAAACTATATGTGATCGATAATTTTGGTAAAATAGTTTACTATATAGATTGTTCAGAAACGAAATATACGAATAAGGAAGCCATTATGAAGCTCATTGGCCAAGATAGTTTAAAAACATGTCGCACATTAGATGTTGATGGAAAAAGCTATCATTATTTTTCTTTACCCGAAGCAGAAAAAAAAATAGGCTCTGTGAAATATTTGCCTAATACATTAAAAGTATTGCTAGAAAATATTCTACGTTTCGAAAATGGAAAAGCCTTTACAGTTGAAAATGCAAAATCTGTCGTAGAATGGTTAAAAAATCATCGTAGTGATTCCGAGGTCCCATTTCGCCCAGCACGTATTTTGATGCAAGATTTTACAGGCGTGCCAGCCGTTGTGGATTTGGCTGCTATGCGTGAAGGAATGATAAATTTAAAAGGAGACCCTCAAAAGGTTAACCCATTAATTCCAGTAAATTTGGTCATCGATCACTCTGTGATGGTTGATTACTCAGCGTCTTCTACCGCATTAACACAAAATATTACCTTGGAATTCCAACGTAATGCTGAACGTTATGCATTTCTACGTTGGGGGCAGGAAGCATTTAAAGATTTCTCAGTGGTTCCACCGGATACAGGAATTTGTCACCAGGTCAACTTGGAACATATTGCTAAAGTGGTCTGGCATAATGAAGAAGATGGTAAAACCTACGCTTATCCAGATACTTTGTATGGAACAGATTCTCATACAACCATGATTAATGGTCTTGGTGTTCTCGGTTGGGGTGTTGGTGGTATCGAAGCCGAAGCTGCGATGTTGGGTCAACCGATCACCATGTTAATTCCTGATGTGATTGGGTTTAAATTAACAGGCAAATTGGCCGCTGGCGTGACTGCAACGGACTTAGTCTTAAAAGTTACCGAAATGCTTCGGAAAAAAGGTGTTGTTGGTAAGTTTGTTGAATTTTTTGGTCCAGCTTTGGATCATTTACCCCTTTATACCCGTGCAACGATTGCGAATATGGCACCTGAATATGGGGCAACTTGTGGGTTCTTCCCTGTTGACCAACAAGCACTTGATTATTTGCGTTTAACAGGTCGTGATGAGCATCAAATTAAATTAGTGGAAGCCTATCTTAAAGCCCAAGGCATGTTTCGTGATGCGAACGCTGTTGATCCAGAATTTACAGATACGTTGGAGCTTGATATCGGAACGGTTGTTCCTTCAATCTCTGGTCCAAGCCGCCCACAAGATCGTATTGATCTGTCCAGTGCAACAAAGGTTTTTGAAAAAGCATTAACGGACACCTTTAATGTTCCTGTGGCTCAAGATAAATCCTATCCCGTTGCAAATGCTGATTATAATCTGGAGCATGGTTCTGTTGTCATTGCCGCGATTACATCTTGTACGAATACTTCTAATGCCGAAGTGATGATGGCAGCTGGTTTATTAGCAAAAAAAGCACATGCATTGGGATTAAAGCGTAAACCTTGGGTCAAAACATCGTTAGCGCCTGGGTCAAAAGTTGCAACTAACTATCTGCAAAAAGCAGGGTTGATTGAACCATTAAATGCATTGGGTTTTAATATCGTTGGATATGGTTGCACCACCTGTATTGGGAATTCTGGTCCATTAGAAGATGATATTGTTGATGCGATTGAAAATAATAAACTAGTTGCTTCTGCTGTATTATCTGGTAACCGTAACTTTGAAGGTCGTATTTCCCCGAATGTGCGTGCGAATTATCTTGCCAGCCCGCCATTAGTGATTGCCTATGCAATCTTGGGAACGTTGCGTAAAGATATTACCAAAGATCCAATTGGTGTTTCAAAAGATGGTAAAGAAATCTATTTAAAAGATATCTGGCCATCAGCTAAAGAGATTTCTGATGCAATGGCTTCTTCTATTACCCAAACAGAATTCCTTAAAGGATATGATGGTGTAGAAAAAGGTCCCAAAGAATGGCAAGCCTTGTCGGTTGCGACTGGATCTCAAACCTATGGCTGGGATGAAAAATCAACTTATGTTCGTAATCCACCTTACTTTGATGGCATGGGTCAAGAAGCACCAGCAAAACGCCCTGATATCAAAGGGGCAAGAGTATTGGCAATCTTGGCTGATAACGTGACAACTGATCATATTTCTCCAGCTGGTTCTATTCGTAAAGATTCACCAGCAGGCAGATACCTGACTGAAAATGGGGTGAGTGTTGAAGATTTTAACTCTTATGGGTCGCGTCGTGGTAACCATGAAGTCATGATGCGTGGAACATTTGCCAATATTCGTATTCGTAACGAGATGGTTCCTGGTGTTGAAGGTGGATATAGTAAGCATTATCCTGATGGCAAAGAAGGTGCGATCTATGACGTTGCAATGCAATATATGCAAGAAAACACACCGTTGGTTGTCTTTGGTGGTAAAGAATACGGTATGGGTTCTTCTCGTGACTGGGCAGCCAAAGGTACCAATCTTTTGGGTGTAAAAGCAGTTGTTGCAGAGAGCTTTGAACGTATTCACCGTTCTAACCTTGTAGGAATGGGCGTGTTACCTTTGTTATTTGTAGAAGGCACCACACGGAAAACATTGAACCTTAAAGGTGACGAGCAAATTGATATTCTTGGTGTGGAAACCTTGCAACCACGTCAAAAAATGACAATGATTGTTCATCGTGCTGATGGTTCTACTCAAGAAGTTCCATTAATTTGTCGTGTGGATACCCAAGAAGAAGTTGAATATTACCGTCATGGTGGTATCTTACCTTATGTTCTCCGCTTAATGGCTGAGTAAGAATAATTTTATACTATTAAATGAAAAGAGAGCTATTTAGCTCTCTTTTTTTTATGCAGTTGCTTATTCTGATTTCAATTATAATTGAGTTGATTTTTATTATATATTTATTAGCCTTTTAATAAGATTGTGATTAATTATAAAGGTGTATTGGGATGAATCATTCAATTTCTTTGCCACGCTATGTCGAATATGGTAAAAATGCTATTCAAAAATTACCTGAATTATTAAAAAAAATTGGAATTTCAGCACCTTTTATTATCAGCGATCAAGTGATGTTAGCATTAGGTTTTGTAGATCAACTTTCAGATGTTTTACAAGAACAGGATTTTGGAATTTTTACCAATACGGTGCCTGAGCCTACTGCACAATCTATTGTGAATGGTGTGGTAGCGTTTGAGTTGGGACAATATGATGGTATTGTTGCCTTAGGTGGAGGCAGTGTTATTGATAGTGCCAAAGCAATTGCAATTTTAGGACGATTTGGTGGTAAAATTCAGAATTATAAATTCCCATATAGAATTGATAAACCAGGATTGCCTATTATTGCTATTCCTACAACTGCTGGAACGGGGTCAGAATGTACAGCGGTTACTATTATTACTGATGAAATTACACAAGAAAAGATGTTGTGTATGGGAGACGGTTTACTACCAACAGCAACGATTATCGATTATAGGTTTACAGTAACTGTTCCCAAAAGAATTACCGCAGATACAGGGATTGATGCTTTAACGCATGCGATTGAGGCATATGTAAGCAAAAAAGCAAATTTATTTAGTGATCAACAGGCTTTGTCAGCAATGCGTTTGATTGGTAAAAATATTTTAACAGTATATCACGATGGAAAAAATGAAACAGCCAGAGAGGCAATGTTATTAGCTGCAATGCTTGCAGGTGTAGCTTTTTCTAACTCTTCTGTTGCGTTGGTACATGGAATGAGTCGCCCTATAGGTGCGTTTTTTCATGTTCCTCATGGATTATCAAATGCGATCTTATTGCCATTGGTAACAGAATATTCCATTGGCGCTGCGTCAGAACGATATGCACAATGTGCCAAAGCAATAGGAATGGCAGAAGAAAAAGACGATATTCTTGTAGCTAATCAAAAATTAATAAAAGGTTTATATCAGTTAAATAAAGAACTTGAAGTGCCGAAAATTCGGTCTTTGGGAATTGAATATGACAAATTTAATCAAGTAATTCATATCATGGCAGAACAATCATTAAATTCAGGATCGCCTTTTAATAATCCTAAAGTCCCTTCGGCAAGTGAGATTATTGAGATATATCAAAATTTATGGGTATAAATTACAGTATTTGTAAAAACTGTTGTATCAATAAATGACTTTATGTCCGTAACTTGTCAAAATAGAGTGTAATCGTTTTAACGTCTCAACTGATGGAGGCTCAATGCCTTTTAATTTATAATCTTTGCCCAAAGTTTTCCATTTACTTGCACCCATTTGATGGAAAGGTAATAGTTCGATGCGTTCAATATTATCCATATCTTTGGTAAATTGCCCCAATAAATGTGCAGATTCATTATCATCTGTCCATCTTGGAACAATCACATATCGTATCCAAGTACGTTTATGTTGTTGATATAAATATTCTGCAAATCGTTTAGCATATTGATTAGAAATACCTGTCAATTTTCTATGGATATCATCATTGATTTGTTTTAGATCAAGCATGACGAGATCAGATTCATTGACCAAATTAATAATATCTTGGTTATAGTCACCGACATAACCATTGGTATCAAGACAAGTTGTAAGATTTTCTTGATGCACTGCTTTAAAAAGTTCTGTTATAAATTTTGCTTGTAAAACAGCTTCTCCACCAGAAGCCGTAACCCCACCGCCATTAGGTTGTAGGAAAGATTTATAGGTTACGATTTCTTTCATCAACTCTGGAACGGTGACAGTTTGCCCGCCTTTAATATCCAAAGCATCGGGATTATGACAGTATAAACATTGCATTAAACAGCCTTGAACAAAGACAATAAATCGAATTCCATCCCCATCAACGGTACCAAAAGATTCAACGGAATGAATACGTCCTGTAATAAGTTCTGCTGACATGTTGATGCTTTCATTGATAGTTGTAAGAAAGACCCTATAAAGGGTCTTTCTGTTCGTATTGGTTAGTTATAGAGTAAAGGATTACTTAATCTTACATAGAAGCTGTAAATGTACGATTAATGACATCATTTTGCTGTTCAGTAGTAAGCGAGTTAAATCTCACTGCATATCCAGAAACACGGATGGTTAGGCTTGGATATTTCTCTGGATGTTGTTGCGCATCAACCAAAGTTTCTTTGTTAAAGACGTTCACATTCAGATGCTGCCCCCCTTCGCGATTATCATTATGGTGGAAATATCCATCCATCATACCCGCAAGGTTTGCTTTACGCACAGAATCGTCTTTTCCTAAAGCATTTGGAATAATAGAGAATGTATACGAAATCCCATCTTTTGCATAAGCATAAGGAAGTTTAGCAACGGAAGTTAATGAAGCAACAGCACCCTTTTTATCACGCCCATGCATTGGATTTGCACCAGGTCCAAACGGAGCCCCTGCACGACGACCATCGGGGGTATTGCCTGTTTTTTTACCATAAACGACATTTGACGTAATAGTTAATACAGATTGTGTTGGTATGGCGCCACGATACATAGGAAGTTTGCCGATTTTCTTCATGAAGCGTTCGACAAGATCACATGCGATATCATCTACACGATTATCATTATTTCCGAATTGAGGATATTCCCCTTCAATTTCAAAATCAACGGCAACACCATTTTCATCACGAATTGGACGCACTTTGGCATATTTAATGGCTGATAATGAATCTGCAGCAACGGAAAGTCCTGCAATACCACAAGCCATTGTGCGAATAATATCGCGGTCGTGTAAAGCCATTAAGGCTGCTTCATAGCTATATTTATCGTGCATATAATGGATGCAGTTCAGTGCGGTGACATATTGTTTTGCCAACCAACCCATAAAATTATCCATACCTGCCATAACTTTATCAAAGTCAAGTAATTCATCCATCATTGGGGCTGTTTTAGGGCCAACTTGAAGTTTGGATTTTTCATCAATACCACCATTGATAACGTAAAGTAATGTTTTGGCAAGGTTTGCACGTGCGCCAAAGAATTGCATTTGTTTGCCAACCACCATTGGGCTAACACAACATGCGATGGCATAATCGTCACTGTTAAAATCAGGACGCATTAAATCATCATTTTCATATTGCAATGATGAAGTGTCAATAGACACTTTACTGCTGAATTCTTTGAACCCTCGAGGAAGTTTTTCAGACCATAGAATAGTCATGTTCGGCTCTGGAGAAGGTCCCATTGTATAAAGTGTATTTAGGAAACGAAAAGAATTTTTGGTGACTAACGTACGACCATCCAGCCCCATGCCACCAACAGATTCTGTTGCCCAGATTGGATCACCAGAGAAAAGCTCGTCATATTCTGGTGTACGAAGGAAACGAACCATTCGTAACTTCATGACAAAATGATCGATAAATTCTTGTGCTTGTTCTTCGGTAATTACACCATTATCAAGATCACGTTGAATATAAATGTCTAAGAATGTAGAGGTGCGTCCCAAAGACATTGCTGCACCATTCTGAGATTTTACAGCTGCTAGATAGGCAAAATATGTCCATTGGATGGCTTCTTGAGCATTGGTTGCTGGCTCAGAGATATCATATCCATAGGATGCTGCCATGGTTTTCATATCATTTAAGGCACGATATTGTTCCGTAATTTCTTCACGTAAACGAATAGTTTCTTCTAGATTCTTACCAGTTTCTAAGTCTTGTTGTAGTGAATCAAACTGTTTGCGTTTATCCGCCATTAAAAAGTCAATACCATACAGGGCTACACGGCGATAATCCCCAATAATACGACCGCGACCATACGCATCAGGAAGACCTGTGATGACACCTGACTTACGACAAGCCATGATTTCTGGTGTATAAACATCGAAAACGCCTTGGTTATGGGTTTTGCGATATTTTGTAAAGATTTCTAATACTTCAGGATCCAAAGCTTTATCATAAGCTTTACAAGAGCTTTCAATCATACGAATACCACCATTGGGCATGATCGCACGTTTTAATGGCTTGTCTGTTTGCAAACCAACGATTTTTTCCAAGGATTTATCAATATATCCAGCTTCATGAGATGTAATGGATGAGATAATTTTCGTATCAAAATCGAGTGGTGCCTTGGTGGCATTTTCGATTTTAATCCCTTCCATGACTTCAGCCCATAATGTATCCGTTGCTTGAGTGGCAGAGGCTAAAAAGGTTTCATCCCCCTCATAAGGGGTATAGTTATCTTGGATAAAGTCACGAACTTCAACTTTGCTTTTCCAAGAAAAACCTTTAAATCCTTTCCAAGCGATGGCTTGTTTTTCAGTAAGGTTAGACATATTGATCTCCATAAATCATTTAATAAGAGAAAGTCGTTTTCATTTTATGATGAAATGATAGGCAAATCCTTTTTTAATACGTTACCGAAAACAATAATGAAGAATATTCGTATTCAATTTAATAATAAGAATAATAAGATTTAATGTTCGAATAATATGAGATGCATAAAATTGAATAAAACAGCGTAAATTGGCGAGACCTCTGAATAAAAAGCAAGAGGCGTTAAAGAAAATTTTATATTTCGCCAGTCTCTTCATAGATTCTAACTTTATAGAATATTCACTATATTGTCATAATGATATTAAATCACGTTATTGTGATTTTTATTCTAGGGTTAAATCTGAATCTTTTCAAGGGTTAACTGATATTTTTTGTAAATAAAGTTAATCATTTATTAATAATTATAAAATCTGTTAGAGTGGGTGTTGATATGTAATTTTATAGTAAACAAGGAAATAATTATGTCACATCTTCCTCGTACAGTTACGTCTCCTAAGAAATTTATTATTGGTAGCGGGATTTTAAAAGAGCTGCATGAATATATCAAAGATTTCGGCACGAATGCGTTGTTACTCTGTGATGAATTTATTATAGAACGCGTTCATCAAGACACGTTGCCTTACTTACATATGGCTGGATTAAATGGTAAGGTTGAAAAATTTAATTATGAATGCACAGATGCTGAAATTAAGCGGATTATCAACGTTATAGATGCATCCTCTGCGAATATTATCGTTGGAATTGGTGGCGGGAAAACGTTGGATACGGCGAAAGCAGTTGCTTTTTATAAAAAAATTCCCGTTATTATTTTTCCAACGATTGCTTCAACGGATGCGCCTTGTACTGCACTGACAGTTATTTACAAAGAGGATGGGGCATTTGATCGTTACTTATATTTGCCACAAAATCCAGATGTTGTGATTGCTGATACCTCAATTATTGCACGGGCTCCAGCACGATTTTTTGCAGCTGGTGTAGGGGATGCGTTGGCAACTTATTTTGAGGCAAGAGCGTGTTACGCTGTGGATGGGGTCAATTTAGTGCTTAAAAGACCTTCTCGCACGGGTTTAGGGCTCGCACATTTATGCTATCAAGTATTACAAGAAAATGTTGAATGCGCCATGGATGCGGTGCGTGATAAGATCGTAACCCCTGCATTGGAACAAATAATTGAAGCCACGATTTATTTGAGTGGTGTTGGTGCAGAATCTGGTGGACTAGCAGCAGCACATGCGGTCAATAATGGCATGTCGATGGTTCCAGATTTACATAAAGCACAACATGGTGAAAAAGTGGCTTTTGGGTTATTGACACAGCTGGTTTTGGAAAATGCACCGAAACATGAATTTGAAGAAGTCATTCGGATTATGAAAGTGGTGGGGTTACCGTTGACGTTACAAGATATGGGATTGACCCAATTTATTGAGCAAGAATGGCGTAAAGTTGCCGAAATTGCATGTGATAAACATGATACGATGATGAATATGCCTAAAAAGATAACACCAGAAATACTTTATGACGCTATGATTGCTGCTAATAACTTGGCTGAACGATATAAATAATTGTTTTATCTACTATAATCTTGCCACCAAGATATTTTTTGAAAAAGTTAATGCTTGTAAATCAGAGTATTTTCTTGTAGAATGATAAAAAATTATCTTCCTTATTGTGGGGGGTGGCCTTAGTCGGTCACCTTTTTTGTTTTGGATTCATTAGAATTTTCAGATAACCGTCTTGAACGTCGTATTGCGGCATTGATCGAACCAACATTGGTCGATATGGGCTACGAAGTTGTTAGAATTATGATTTTAGGCAAAGTTGCATTGACCTTGCAAATTATGGTCGATCGTGCCGATGGATCATTGATTAACGTCGAAGATTGCGAACAGATCAGCCATGCTGTCAGCGCAATTTTAGATGTCAGTGATCCCATTGAGGGTGCATGGACACTAGAAGTTTCTTCTGCTGGGATTGATCGTCCTTTGGTTCGCCCAAAAGATTGGAATCGTTTTGCTGGTCACTTGGCAAAAGCCGAAACCATGATCCCTGTCGAAGGCAGAAGACGCTTTTCTGGTATCGCTTTGGGTGCAGATGATGAATATGCTCGGATGCGTTTAGATGATGGCTTAGAAGTGGCACTGCCATTCTCTGAGATTCGTAAAGCGAAACTGGTCTTAACGGATGCATTAATCGATGCGTGTCAGCATATGTTGGGTTCTGGTGGTGCTGTATCTGATGAATCGTCAGAAGTTGTTGAAGAAGATACAAAAAAAGACCAGTCAAAACGATCTGGTAAACATAATCGTTATAAAACACATTGAGAGGTTTCAATGGATACGTCTGTTTCTCGTCCTGAGTTATTATTAGTTGCGGATGCGGTTGCTCGTGAAAAAGCGATTAGTCGAGATGAAGTGCTTGAGGCCATGGAACAGGCCATTCAAAAGGCTGGTCGCGCTAAATATGGTCATGAAAAAGATATTCGTGCAGTGATTGATCGCAAAACTGGAGAGGTTCGCCTTTCTCGTTGGACAGAAGTTGTAGAAGAGGTCGAGCACGAAGATTCTCAGATCCCTTATGCAATTGCGATTAAAATTCAGCCTAATATTAAAATTGGTGAACATATTATTGATCCATTACCTCCGATTGACTTTGGACGAATCGCAGCACAAACAGCAAAGCAAGTTATTGTGCAACGCGTTCGTGAGTTTGAGCGTAATCGTCAATATGAAGATTTCAAAGACCGCGTAGGTGAAATTGTTAATGGCACCATTAAACGTACAGAATATGGAAATTTATTGGTTGAAATCGGTAGTTCAGAAGCATTATTGCGTCGTGACGAATTGATTCCTCGTGAAAATTTCCGTAACTCTGAACGGGTTCGCGCCTATATTTATGACGTTCGCAAAGAACCTCGTGGTCCACAGATTTTCTTATCTCGCTCTCATCCAGCATTTTTGGCAAAATTATTTGCTCAAGAAGTGCCCGAGATTTATGATGGTATTATTGAAATTAAAGCGGTTGCAAGAGATCCTGGTTCTCGTGCGAAGATGGCTGTGACCTCAAAAGATACGACGATTGATCCTATAGGTGCTTGTGTAGGTGTCAGAGGCTCGCGTGTTCAAGCGGTTGTGCAAGAGCTGCAAGGCGAAAAGATTGATATCGTGCCTTGGAGTGGTCAAGCTGCAACCTTTGTTGTGAATGCATTGGCACCAGCTGAAGTTACCAAAGTGGTGATGGATGAAGAAGCAGGTCGTGTCGAAGTGGTTGTTCCTGACGATCAACTCAGTCTAGCGATTGGTCGACGTGGTCAAAATGTTCGTTTGGCAAGTCAATTAACCCGTTGGGACATCGATATTTTGACCGAGACAGAAGAATCCGAACGCAGACAAGAAGAGTTCAAAACCAGAACCGCAACTCTGGTGAATGATTTGGATGTGGATGATGTTATTGCGGGTCTATTGGTTACAGAAGGGTTCCACAATATTGATGAACTGGCATTTGCAGCACCAGAAGAAATTGCTGAAATTGATGGTTTTGATGAAAATGTTGCCGCAGAGCTTGTGCAACGTGCTGAAGAATTTTTGGTTAAACAACAAGATTCTTTGGATCAAAAACGTCAAGAGCTTGGTGTAACAGATGATATTGTTGAGCTTGATTGCTTTACACCGCAAATGTTGATATTGTTGGGCGAAAAGGGTGTTAAAACGCTTGATGATTTGGCAGACCTTGCCAGTGATGAGTTGATTGATATTTTGGGAACAGATTCTTTGGACGAAGAAACTGCCAATGCTATCATTATGCGTGCGAGAGAACATTGGTTTGATGATGAAGAAGGTCAAGAGCCTCAGGAAAATGAAGGATAATTAAGCCAATTTGTGTAATATTTGTAGCTGTTTTGATGAAACCTCTTTTAATTCTTGGTAAACTGCGGTAATGATGAAGAAATCTGAAGCACCAAAGGAACAACGTTGTTGTTTGGTCACAAGAGAGAAAGGTCGTCCAGAAGATTTGATTCGTTTTGTTGTATCCCCTGATGAAATGGTGGTTCCTGATTTAACAGAGCGTCTTCCTGGACGAGGAATGTGGTTGCAAGCCAATCAAAGCGTGCTGCATACAGCAATACAACGCCGTATGTTTTCCAAAGCAGCGCAATGCCAAGTAAAAGTCCCAGATAATTTATTATCGATCATTATTGATGGTTTAAAATTTAGGATAAAAGATGGTTTGGGTCTTGCAAGGCGTGCTGGACAGATTACATATGGTTTTGTAAAAGTAAGGGAAAAGATTTCTCAAAATAATGTTGGGTTAATCATACAAGCCACAGATGGTAGTGAAGACGAAAAAAAACGTTTACTCTCTGGGGCAAAAAATTTGCCAGTAGTCGCAATTTTTACGGGTGAGGAGTTGGGAAAATTCTTTGGTCGTGATTATGTGGTTCATGCGGCAATTCACACAGGTTCGTTTGCGGGTCGTATTTTGAATGACAGTAAACGTTTGGCAGGGTTTATCAATTAAGGTATTGGGTTCGACGGGTTAGATCCGGCGAATGGATAAAGAATAGGCAGGTATATGAGCGAAGGCAACGATCAAGAACAAGGGCAAGGCAAAAAACGTCTATCTTTACGTTCGCCAGTAAGACAAGATGCAGGACGTACAGTCGATGCTGGGTCTATAAGACAAAGCTTTAGCCATGGGCGTACAAAAGTTGTGCAAGTAGAAGTGCGCAAGAAACGTGGTGCTTCTGGAAACAGTGAAAAAGCAACGGGGGCTTCAACTGGGGTTGCTCGTAAACCAGCAGCCAAGAAAACAGCGGGTGGATCAACTGGCAAACGTGCTTTGACAGCTTCAGAATTGGCGACACGTCAACGTGTGTTAGAAGAACAACGTCTTGATTTACAGCGCAAGGAAGCTGAGCGCAGAGAGCAAGAAAAAATTGCTATTCTCTCAGCTGCCGAAGAAGCAAAACGTCGCGAAGAAGAAAAAATTCAGCAAGAGGCTGCAGCTGCACAAGCTGCCAAAGAAGCCGAGCAAGCAGCACGCTTAGAAGCTGAAGCTATTGCAGAACAAGCAAAAGTTGAAAAGAATATTGTTGAAAAAGAGACTGTTAAAAAACAACCTTCTGCACCTAAATCCGTTGGCGGTGCTAAAAAGAATGGTGATCAATCTTTTTCGATGCGGAAAACGAAGGTTTCACATACACCAATCCCTGGTGAAATTACATTGGCTCCAACGCCAAAGCCCGTAGAACCTTTGGCAAAACGTGCAGTGATGCCAAGCAAGCCTGCATCAAAAGCAAATTCTATGCCTGCTGGTCTGGAAAATGAGAAAAATGCAGGTTTTGCTGGACGTAAAGCCGATAAAGACGACAAAACGATTAAGAAAAGTGGCGATTTTATTCGTACACGTTCTGCTTCTCATGATGATTCTGATGGTGAAGAGGGAGACGGCCGTAAAGGTGGTTCTCGTCGTAGTGCTGGCGCGGGTGCTGGTGCAGGCCGCAAAGTCAGTGGTGGTCGTGGCAAAAGTGGTGATAACCGTCGCTCTGGAAAAATTGATATTCAGGCAGCGATTGAAGGTGAAGATGACAAAGTTCGTTCATTAGCCTCTGTTCGTCGCCAAAGAGAACGCGAACGCCGTCAAGCTGAATTGGAAAGATTACGTGCAGATCAAGTTAAAGTTGTGCGTGATGTTACATTGCCCGAAACCATTACTGTGCAAGAATTAGCTAACCGTATGGCAGCACGTCAAGGGGATGTGATTAAAGCCTTGATGAAAATGGGTGTAATGGCTACGGTCAATCAGTCACTGGATGCAGATACTGCGGAATTGGTTATTGAAGAATTTGGTCATCGTGTTCATCGTGTTGCCGACAGTGACGTTGAGTTGGGTATTGAAGGTATCGAAGATACAACTGAAAATCTACTTGCTCGTCCGCCTGTTGTGACGGTCATGGGACATGTCGATCATGGTAAAACCTCTTTGCTAGATGCGTTACGGACGACGGATACAGCCAGGGGCGAAGCAGGTGGAATTACCCAGCATATTGGTGCTTATCAAGTAAAACTTCTTTCTGGTGCTAGAATTACATTCTTAGATACTCCAGGTCATGAAGCCTTTACAGCAATGCGTTCTCGTGGTGCATCTGTAACCGATATTGTGGTGTTGGTTGTTGCTGCTGATGATGGGGTTATGCCTCAAACCATCGAAGCAATTAAACATGCTAAGGCTGCTGGCGTTCCTATCATTGTTGCAATTAATAAATGCGACTTGCCTGGTGCTAATCCAGACCGTGTTCGACAAGAATTACTGCAATATGAAATTGTTGTTGAACAAATGGGTGGTGATACTCAGGATGTAGAAGTTTCAGCTAAAAAGCGTATTGGGTTAGATAAACTTGAAGAAGCCATTATTCTGTTGGCTGAAGTTCAAGAGTTAAAAGCAAATCCAAATCGTATTGCCGAAGGTGCAGTGATTGAAAGCCGTCTGGATAAAGGTCGTGGACCTGTTGCAACTTTATTAGTACAAAAAGGAACCTTGAACAAAGGGGACGTGATTGTTGCTGGTGCTGAATGGGGACGTGTTCGTGCGATGCTTGATGATAAAAGCGTGAATATGAAGCATGCGGGTCCTTCTGCTCCTGTAGAGTTATTAGGGTTGACGGGTGTGCCTCGTGCGGGTGAGCCTTTTATTGTGGTTGATAGCGAAAGCAAAGCCAGAGAAATTTCTGAGTTCAGACAACGTAAAGTGCGTGAAAAACAAGCTGCAGTTCGTCTGGCTGCTCGTGGTACTTTGGATCAAATGCTAGAACGTATTCAAGCTGGTGAACAAAAAGAAGTTGCTGTTTTGATTAAAGCAGATGTTCAAGGTTCTGCTGAAGCAATTCAAACCACAGTGTTAAAACTTGAGCATGAAGAAATTAAAGTCAATGTAATCTCTGCAACTGTTGGTCAGATTACAGAAAGTGATGTTCAGCTTGCGAAAGCATCGAATGCCATTATTGTTGCCTTTAATGTTCGTGCAACTGTGCAAGCAAGAGAGTTAGCACAACAAGAAGATGTGGATATTCATTATTATTCAATTATTTATCAAGTCATTGATGATATTGAGAAGTTGATTAAAGGGCGGATTGCTCCGAAACAACGTGAAAAATTCTTGGGTTATGCAGAAATCCGCAAAGTCTTCTCTATTGGTAAGACAATAAAGGTTGCGGGTTGTTATGTCACACAGGGCGTTGTCCGTCGTGGATGTGGTGTGCGCTTGCTACGTGATAACGTGGTTATTCACGCTGGTAACTTAAGCCAATTGAAACGCTTTAAAGACGATGTCAAAGAAGTTGCTCATGAATATGAATGCGGACTTTCTTTCGCAGGATTTAATGATCTACGTGAAGGTGATGTGGTTGAGTGTTACGAAATGGAAACTATTGAATCGTAATGAATAAGCCTCTATTTACCGGAAAAGGTTCCTTGGGCAATATGCCCAAGGGACCATCCCAAAGACAATTGCGCGTGGCAGAAGAAGTAAGGCATGTTCTTGCAGATGTATTTGCCCGTACGGAATTTCGTGATCCTGAGTTGCGTGATAAACGGTTAACAGTGACCGAAGTCAGAATGACTCCTGATTTGCGGAATGCTATTATTTATGTTGTTCGTTTAGGACAAGATAATGTAGAGGAGCTATTGCCTGCGTTGAAAAGAGCAGCGCCCTATCTTCGTTCTCAGTTAAGTCAAAAATTACGTTTAAAATTCTTGCCTGAATTACGGTTTCATGCCGATACAGGTTTGGACTATGCTGCTAAAATTGATGTATTGCTGCATAGCCCAGAAGTGTTGCGAGATTTAGATAAAGAAGACTAGTGTATTAACGTAGCTGTTGAATAGTTGTATTTATATTATTCGTAAGCTGCGTTAGTGCATTTTGTTCTAATTTTACAATATCATTATCTGTTTGTATTGACCCTTGAACAACAAAGTTCGTTCTTTGTTTTTGTACAGGGGCTTTGTCGTTTTGAGGAATGATAGACCATGAAGCTTCAAGGGTTAAATTTCCTATTTTATTAGCCTCTGCTTGTAAATCAAAGCGTCTGATATTAACCCTGACCTGATACGCGGGTGGGCTTGCGGGAGCTTCATCCGTAATCCATAAATGAGGATTTTTATCAGTCAAAAGATTCGTAATTAATCCCGTTGCACCAACGGATAAAATGCTGCTCATTCGACCATTAACACTGTGGTTTAACTCAGTGCCAGTGCGTGTCGTAATGTCTGTTGTATTTAAATAGTCTGGCACAGTAACTCGGGCAATATAGATGACAGACGCATTATTTGCCGCATTGAAAGCTTGTGCTGGCTTTGGTGCAATGTTGCCTTCTGTTAATGTATAATATTGTAAAGAAGGGGCAGCGCACCCCATTAATAAAGCAAAAATGCTGAGGGAGCAGTAAGTGGTTATCTTATTCATTGGCGACGACCTGTCAGTAAGATTTTAGGATTGCGTTCGATTTGGGTAGAGAAACCACGCAAAGAAGTTGCAGCATCTGCTAAATTTTGAAGAATAATCTCAAGGTTATTGCGTGTGGTTGATCGAACAGAAGTCATGGATTTCAGGTTTTGTAAAACTTCAGATGCATTGGTTAAGGTTTTATTGGTTGATGTTAATACCTTATGGATTTCAGCTCCTTTGCTTTTGATTTCTTGATCTCCATCGATCAATAATTTGTTTAAATTGCTAAACAAATTATCAAGTTTTTGATCAATATTCGCAATGAGTTTGTTGCTACTTTCTGAAGTTTTATTAACATTTTTTAATAAAAGGGGAACCTGTTCATTTAAAGTGTCTGCAAGTTTTCCCATTTTCAAAACAGTTTCATTGATATCTTTGGATAATTTTTCAAGTTGCAGATTCATTAATTCCGATTTGATTTGTTGAATTGTGGATGGGTGGGATGGGATTTCAATCAATCCATTAATTAACTGTGGATGAAAAATAGGTTTGTCATTCGGATAAAAATCTAAGAATATATTTGAAGATCCTGTAACAAAACTTTCTGTGCTTATTTCTGCACGCAGACCATTGGAAATCATGGTATCCATAAAGTCTTTATAATTTCTGTAGTGCGTATCAAGGCGTATTTTCCTGGGGTCAATACTGACGACAACAGGAATATAGGCTTGATGATCTTTTGGATCAAATTGCAGTGTGATAGAGCTGACCGTTCCGACTTGCACACCTCTGAAATTAACGGGTGCGCCAATCGATAAACCAGTGACCGAGCCTGGAAATACAATAATTGCCTGTTTTTTAGAGGAGAAAATATTAAAATTTCCAAAAAGGATAATAGCCGCCAACGCAAGAATGATCCCTCCTAGAACAAATGCTCCAATAGATGTTTGTTTAGTGATTGTCATAATGGATAGTCTTTCTATTTCGGATTTTGGACGGTTTGGCGATGCATAAAATCATTAACGATTGCGCAGGGTGGATTATCTCTTAATGCACGAGGGGAACCATGAGCAATAGGTGTCCTCGTTTCAGCATCGAGAAATATTCCGTCATCCGCAATGGTGAACAGACTGGGTAGTTCATGACTAACAATAATAATTGTTGTTCCCAACCCATCACGCAGATTTAAAATAAGGTCATCCAAACGTTTTGAGGTAATAGGGTCTAGTCCAGCAGAAGGTTCATCAAAGAATAATATTTCTGGATCTAACGCCAGGGCTCTGGCTAAACCACAGCGCTTTTTCATCCCTCCACTGAGCTCGGAAGGGTATAGATTAACCGCATGGCTCATTCCAACAAGTCCCAGTTTCATTTCAACCAATCTTTGTATCATGGATGCAGAGAGTTTTGTGAATAGTTGCAACGGTAGAGCAATATTCTCACCAACGGTCATAGAACTCCACAACGCAGCACTTTGGAATAATACGCCAAAATTACGCGCAATTTCAGTGCGATGCTTTTTGTTGGCTTGCCAGTAATTTTCACCCTTGACCAAAAAATTACCTGTTTTGGGAGGTAATAGACCAATTATGGATTTTAGCAATGTACTTTTACCACACCCACTGCCACCCATTAAAGCAAATATGCTGCCTTTTTTAACGGTGAAATTAATGTCTTGTTGAATGATACGTTCACCATAGCCAACGGTTAATTGCTCAATAGATAATAAAATATTGTTAGAAGATGATACATTCATGATTATATACCAATAATGTCGGCTAATACTGCGAAAACAGCATCCAAAGCGATCACTCCAACAATGCCCGCCACAACGGCTTTGGTTGCAGCAACACCTACATCAGCCGCGCTGCGTCCAGATTTCATGCCGATATAACAGCTGCTGACCCCGATGAACATTGCAAAGGCGATGGTTTTCGTTCCCCCAAAAATAAATTGATTAAAGGGAACAGCTCCGAAAGTTTGGTATAAAAAGCCAATGACGGAGACTTTTAACATTAAGAGCGAGACAATTAATCCGCCGAAAATACTCATCAAGCATGCATATAAATACATAATCGGCATTGTAATGATAAGGGATAACATAGAAGGCAAAATGATATATTCTGTTACGGGAATACCAAATACTTTTAACGCATCGATTTCTTCATTTCCTTGCATGGTTGCGATACGCGCAGCATAGGCGCCACCCGTTCGACCTGAGATGACAATAGCCGTCATTACAGCAGCAAGCTCTCTGACTGTTGCAATCCCGACGAGATTAGCCACGTAAGCATCGGCTGAGAATTTTCGTAATTGCACGGCACCTACAAAGGCTAGAATAGAACCCATTAAGAAATTAACAACACTGATGATCACTAAAGCCGAAGGACCCGCAGCTCTGATATCTCTAAGCAAATCATTAAGGCGCATATAAGAGCGCCCCATTAAGAATTTAAATACGCCCTTCAAAGCGAAAATAAAGAGCTGTAACGTTACTCCTAGACTATTTAAAGAATGAATCGTCCATTCTCCAAGATCATACAAAGGGCGGAATTGATATTTAGGCTTTGTGGTTGGTTCAGGCTTTCTGTCATTCAGAAGACCAACCAATTGTTGTGCAGCAACAGGTAAATTGTCTTTGTCAATGGAAATACCTTTGATGCTTGCAAGGTTTTTTACATCCCACAAAAAGATCACCAATCCACTATCCCAAGATCCCAGCTGGTCTGTGTTTATTTGAACAGATATGTTTGCAGAACAGTTTTTAAAAATATCGTCTGGTAACTGTGGTATATTATTGTTTTTTGCTAGCCAATCCCCATTTAACATAAGTATGGGTTTGTTATTATCGAACTTTAACGTCCATTGGGGGGATTGAGGTGGCAAACTTGATTTATTATCAGTCGTCAAGTGAAAACCTTATTAATGTATAATCTTAGTATTAAATCTATGTTTATCATAGAATAAACACAATTTTTGATTACGTTTGTTCTGATTGGTCAATACCATATTATAAAATTCTTGCTTTGTATAGAATATATCGTTTTATTTTAGTCCTTAGCGTGGTAATAAACGTAAAAGTAAAAATGTTCTTGATAATTAAATCAAGAGATTAGGAGAGTTATTGTATCTATGCGCAATAGGCGTGGACAAGTTGTTGATGGATGGTTGTTAATTGATAAGCCTTTGGAAAAAACATCAGCCTTTATCGTTAACAAAGTAAAATATGCTTTTGATGCACGTAAAGTTGGACATAGTGGCACTCTTGATCCTTTAGCAACTGGGTTATTACCAATTGCTTTTGGTAAAGCGACAAAAACGATTCCTTACATTTTGGATAAGAAAAAACTTTATCACTTCACGCTGACTTTTGGAGAATCTCGAACGACTGATGATGCCGAAGGTGAGGTAATGGAACGGTCTGATGTCAGACCAAGTGATGAGGAAATCAATAAAGCTCTTGAAGCATTTCAAGGCGAAATTTTACAGGTTCCTCCCATTTTCTCTGCGATTAAAGTTGATGGGAAACGTTCGTACGATTTGGCACGTCAAGGGGAAGTGCCAGAGCTTAAAAAGCGTCCTGCTAGGATTGATTCTTTTCGATTAATCCAGCGTTTGGATAAAGATCGTGCGAAATTTGAAGTTATTTCTGGTAAAGGCGTTTACATGCGTTCCTTAGCTAGGGATTTGGCGGTTGCGTGCCGATCTGTGGGATATATTTCCGAGCTGCGCCGTTTAAAAGTTGGTCCTTTTGATGTAACAGATGCATTTTTACTGGACAAAATTGTCGGAAACGACAACAAAGGAGAAGCTTCTTTGGATTTGATTCTGCCTGTTGAGACTGCGCTGGACGACATCCCGGCTCTAGCCTTGACATCAGATGAAGCTACAGAACTCAGCTTTGGTCGCGTTCTTGAACGAAATCAAGTTGCAGATCGTGTTTCACATTATGCGGACATTCCTGATGGAGTTGTTCGTGCTGTGGATGGGAAGCGTTTTGTTGGGCTATGCCGTTTAGGCTCTGAATGGTTACGTCCAATTCGTATATTTTAATATTTTTAGAAAAAAGGATAACACGATGTCGATTACAGCAGAACGTCGTACAGCGTTAATGAAGGAATATCAAACAAAAGAGAACGATACTGGTTCTCCTGAAGTTCAAGTTGCTTTGTTAACAGAAAGAATTGTTAACTTAACCGAGCACATGAAAGATCATGCTAAGGACTTTCATTCACGTCGTGGTTTGTTAAAATTGGTGGGGCAACGTCGTCGTTTATTAAGCTATTTGCGTAATAAAGATCAAGGTCGTTATGAAAACCTCATCAAACGTCTAGGCTTACGTCGTTAGTAATAATTAGAGGTTGGTTTGACTGGTTGAACCGACCTCTATTTTAAAAATTGTACAAATTAAAGATTGATAACTAAGGAAGAATTTTAAGATCCCGTTTACAGCGTTTCAGGCCACATGGTGCGATTAATGATAACAGTAAAACAAAGTTCCATGCCGTCCGAGACGCTGTCATTTGCAGTTTTATGGTGTAAGAGTGATTTGAATTTTTTCCTGTGGCTTATCTTAAAAATAGGACATAATTAATGTTTAAATATTATCGTAAAGAAATTGAATGGGGCGGTCGTCCTCTTGTTCTTGAAACAGGAAAAATTGCTCGCCAAGCTGATGGTGCAGTTGTGGTGACTTATGGTGGAACGGTTGTTTTATGTACCGCTGTTGGGGATAAAAAAGTAAAACCAGGTCAAGATTTCTTTCCATTGACCGTACATTATCAAGAAAAAGCATTTGCTGTTGGTAAAATCCCAGGTGGTTTTTTTAAACGTGAAGGTCGTGCATCCGAAGCGGAAACCTTAAATTCACGTTTAATTGATCGCCCAATTCGTCCATTATTCCCAGAAAACTTTACCAATGAAGTGCAAGTGATTGCAACAGTACTAAGCCATGATCTTGAAAATGATCCGGCGATTGTTGCTTTGATTGGATGCTCTGCGGCATTAACATTATCCGGTATCCCTTTCTTAGGTCCAATTGCGGGATGTCGCGTGGGTTATAAAAATGGGGAATATATTTTAAATCCAACCTTATCTGAAGTAGAAGATGGTGAGCTTGACCTTGTGGTTGCTGGTACTTCCGAAGGTGTGTTGATGGTTGAATCCGAAGCCAAAGAACTTACAGAAGAAGTGATGTTGGGTGCTGTTAATTTCGGTCACCAAGCAGGACAAGAGGTCATTGATGCGATTATTGCTTTGGCTGAACATGCAGCACGTCAACCTTGGGATTTGGTGGAACCTAGTGCAGAAGAGAAAAAAATAAAAACACGTATTGATAAAGTTGGTCGTAAGATTTTAGCAGAAGCCTATAAAGAAAAAGAAAAGCAAAAACGCTATACCGCTCTTGGTGAGGCGCGTGCTAAGATTATTGAAAAAATTACCGAAGAAGAATTAGATGTTGAAAAAGCACCTGCTTTGATTGATTCCCTTGAAGCAGACATCGTTCGTACGTCTGTGTTAAAAACAGGGATTCGTATTGATGGTCGTGACCTTACCACGGTTCGTCCAATTATCAGTGAAGTTGGTATTTTACCAAGGGCTCATGGATCTGCATTATTTACACGTGGTGAAACACAAGCCCTTGTTGTTGCGACATTGGGAACAGCGCAAGATGAACAAATTATTGATGCGCTAGAGGGTGAATATCGTTCTAACTTTATGTTGCATTATAATTTCCCCCCATATTCTGTTGGGGAATGTGGTCGTTTAGGTGCGCCTGGTCGTCGTGAAATTGGTCATGGTAAATTGGCATGGCGTGCAATTCATCCTTTGTTGCCAAGCAAAGAACAATTCCCATATACAATGCGTGTTGTTTCTGAAATTACGGAAAGTAACGGCTCATCCTCTATGGCAACTGTTTGTGGCACCTCACTATCTTTGATGGATGCTGGTGTGCCAATGGCACGCCCAGTTGCAGGGATTGCAATGGGTTTGATTAAAGAAGATAAAGGTGTTGCTGTATTAACCGATATTCTTGGTGACGAAGATCATCTTGGCGATATGGATTTCAAAGTTGCTGGAACCGAAGTCGGTGTCACTGCATTACAAATGGATATTAAAATTACTTCTATCACGCCTGAAATTATGAAACAGGCTTTGGCTCAAGCCAAAGATGGTCGTATGCATATTCTTGGTGAAATGGCGAAGGCATTAACTGAAAGTCGTTCTGAAATTTCAGAAAATGCACCTCATGTTATTATTATGAATATTCCAAAAGAAAAAATCAGAGATTTGATTGGTACTGGAGGAAAAACTATTCGTGAGATTGTTGAATATGCTGGGTGTAAAATCGATATTGAAGATGATGGTACGGTAAAAATCGCTGTAACGTCTAGCGAGCAAGAGCAAAAAGCCAGAGAACGTATTGAGGCAATTGTTGTCGAACCAGAAGTAGGTCGTATTTATTCTGGTAAGGTGGTTAAAGTGGCTGATTTTGGTGCATTTGTTAACTTTATGGGTGCTCGTGATGGGTTGGTTCATATTTCTGAACTTGCAGAAGGTCGCGTTGCCCGTACTGGTGATGTTGTAAAAGTTGATGACGTGGTTAAAGTCAAAGTCGTTGGTTTTGATGATCGTGGTAAAATCAAACTTTCTATGCGTGAAGTTGATCAAGAAACAGGTGCTGATATCAGCGAAAGCCTGCCTCCACGTGCGCCATCCCCTAGTCGTAACAGAGGTGATCGTCCTCAAAGAAGATCATAAAATCTGGTCGTTTTGGTGGAGGAAGAGTAAAAGAATTTTCTTTTTCCACTGGAAAAAAGAGTTTATATGAGTAAAAGATTTTATTTAAGTGTTTGTTCTAGATAATTGTATGTTGAGCTGGAGTAGGAATGAAGGCAGTTAATCCAATCCTTATGGGCGGTAAAGAAATTTTGCCACTGATTGAAGGGGGCAAAGGGGTTGCAGTATCTACAGGGGTCTCTGCTGGATATTGGTCTGCTGCTGGTGGTGTTGGTACTATTTCAGTTGTAAACGCAGATAGTTATGATGATAAGGGAAATATCATTCCTCAAATTTATCATGCTAAAACGCGTCGTGAACGCCACGAAGAACTCATTAAATACGCAATTTCTGGCGGAATTAGTCAAGCAAGAATTGCGCGAGAAATTGCAGGATCCAATGCGCCTATTCATGCAAATGTTATGTGGGAAATGGGCGGATGTGAAACGGTTATTTCTGCAGTTTTAGAGCAAACCAAAGGGACAATAACCGGCGTGACTTGTGGTGCAGGAATGCCGTTTAGATTGTCAGAGCTTGCTTCTAAAAATGGTGTATATTATTATCCAATTATCTCTTCTGGACGTGCTTTTAATGCGTTGTGGCGTCGTGCTTATAAAAAACATCCTGAATGGTTAGGTGGCGTCGTTTATGAAGATCCTTGGCGTGCGGGTGGTCATAATGGGTTGTCCAATAGTGAAAATCCATTGGAACCACAAGATCCGTTCCCTCGGGTGTTAGAGCTTCGCAAGGTCATGCGCCAATATGGGTTGGATAACACGCCGATTATTATGGCAGGCAGTGTTTGGTGGTTATCAGAGTGGGAAGACTGGCTTGATAATCCTGATTTAGGACCTATTGCCTTTCAATTTGGAACACGTCCTTTATTGACCAAAGAAAGCCCTATTCCACAAGCATGGAAAGATCGTTTAAGAACACTCAAAAAAGGGGATATCTACCTTAATCAGTTCTCACCCACTGGTTTCTATTCGTCTGCGGTTAAAAATAGCTTTTTGTTAGATTTAAAAGCACGTTCAGAGCGTCAGGTTTCTTTTGCAAAAGAACCTGAGGGGGAGCTGATTTTGCCTTACGAATATGGTGCAAGAGGTCGCGTTATTTACGTAACCGCTCAGGATCGTGAACATATTGCTGGGTGGGAACAACAAGGGTTCACACAAATGTTGTTAACCCCTGATAATACTTATGTATTTGTTACGCCTGAACAAGCAAAGTTAATTCAAAAAGAGCAAGCGGATTGTATGGGTTGTTTGTCCATGTGTCGTTTTTCCAACTGGTCACAACATGGTCCAGAATTTACCACTGGAAATCGCCCAGATCCTCGATCCTTTTGTATTCAAAGAACATTGCAAGAGATTGCACATGCTTCTGGTGAACATGCAGAAGAGGTTGTAGATCATAATTTGATGTTTAGTGGCACTCAAGGGTGGCGTTTCAGTAATGATCCATTCTATGCTAATGGGTTTACCCCAACCGTCAAAGAGTTGGTGGATCGTATTTTAACGGGATATTAATTTATAAGAGCCCTCTGATTTTTCAGAGGGTTTTTTTATATTTAATTGTAGGAATTGACCACTTTTGCAATTTATTAAGTAAAATTAAGAAGTTATTGTACATTACAACTATAAATAATTACACATTTATAATTAATTTATTTTTTTAAATAATTTTAAAAGAAATTGTCCATAAACCATTTTGTTAGTTTATAGACAAAATAAAAAAGACTATTTTCTTAATGCACGATTACCAATATCATTGCGCCAAATGCCGTCTTTCCATTTGATTTTATGGACAGCTTGATAGGCGATTTTTTGTGCTTGGGTGAGGTCATCGTGTAATACAGATACGCAAAGCACACGTCCTCCTGCAGCACAGATTTCGTTGTTACTATTGAGGGATGTGCCTGCATGGAATACTTTAACATTTGGTAAAGATTCAGCATCTTCGATCTTTGAAATCACACCACCTGTTGTGGGAGTTCCAGGATAGCCTTTGGCAGCCATGATGATGCAAATCCCAGCTTGGTCTGAGAATTTGATTTCGGATTGAGAGAGTTTTCCTTGGCTGAGATTAAATAAGATTTCCAATAAATCAGATTCTAAACGCGGTAAAAGCACTTCGGCTTCTGGATCTCCAAAACGCGTATTATACTCAATCAAAGCAGGACCTTTAGAGGTTAACATCAATCCAGCAAAGATCACGCCACGGAATGGTGTTCCTCTTTTGTTCATTTCTTTGAGCATTGGGCGAACGGCTAAATCTAAAGCATGTTCTTGAGCCACTTTGTCAAAGAAAGGAGGAGGTGACACTGCACCCATTCCGCCTGTATTAGGACCCGTGTCCCCATCGCCAATACGTTTATGATCTTGCGCGGCGCCGATAAGCACAGCATTTTCACCATCACAGAAAGCAAATAAAGAAACTTCTTCACCCGTGAGGAATTCTTCAATCACGACTTTATGTCCAGCCTGTCCAAACGCCGAGCCTGCTAACATATCTTGAATGGTTTGTTTTGCTTCTGTGAAATTAGCAGCAATAATCACACCTTTACCCGCAGCCAACCCATCAGCTTTAATCACAATAGGAAAAGATTGCGTTTGAAGATACTCAATTGCAGGGGCAAGTTCTGTAAATTCTTGCCATTGAGCGGTTGGAATTTTGGCAGCATCACAGACGATTTTGGTAAAGCTTTTGCTTCCTTCAAGTTGTGCAGCTTCTTGTGTTGGACCAGCACAAGGGATTCCAACGGCATTACATGCATTGGTAAGCCCTTTGACCAAAGGCAGTTCAGGACCAGGGATCACAAGATCAATATGATTTTCTTGTGCAAATTTTACAAGATCGGTGATATTATCAACGTTGATATCAATATTTTTACCATATTGAGCAGTGCCTGGGTTTCCTGGTGCGATAAATAGCTCGGTAAGTTTAGGGGAACGGGCGATAGCCATAGCAATGGCGTGTTCTCTACCTCCTGAACCGACCAGTAAAACTCGCATTGTGATTTCCTTCCTTTTTTATTTTTTACTTGAGTAAGGTGTATCATATTTTATGTCTATGAATGACCAACTTTCTGATTTGATGACCGATAATATACCAGAATTTAGTGTTGGGGATATCTCTACAGCGATTAAACGGATTTTAGAAGGGAATTTTTCACGGGTAAAAGTGCGTGGAGAGATAACCGAGTTAAAGAAATATCCATCAGGTCATATTTATTTTTCTTTAAAAGATGAAGCAGGTAAGTTAACAGCGATTATTTGGCGCTTTATGGCGGCTAAATTAAAAATGCAGTTGGAAAATGGGATTGAAATCGTTGCGACAGGCAAGATTTCTTCTTATGGAGAGCGTTCGTCCTATCAGTTGATTGTCGATCATGTTGATTATGCAGGCGAAGGGGCAATGCTTGCTCGAATCGAGATGCTGCGTAAGAGGTTGGAAGAAGAAGGGCTTTTTGCTCAGGAAAGGAAAAAGTTAATTCCTTTGTTGCCTCAAACGATTGGGGTCATTACTTCACCCAAAGGGGCGGTGCTGCATGATATTAAGACAACCATTGCGCGTCGTTTTCCACGGGACATCATCATTTGGCCTGTGGCAGTGCAAGGGGATGGCGCTGTAGAACAAATAGCTCAAGCGATTGAAGGGTTTAATCAATTATCGTCTGAGACAAAAGTACCGCGTCCTGATATTCTGATTGTGGCAAGAGGTGGTGGGTCACTAGAAGACCTCATGGCTTTTAATGATGAGCGTGTGGTAAGAGCTGCTGCCAATTCTCAAATCCCATTAATTTCTGCGGTGGGACATGAAACAGACACGACTTTGATTGATTTTGCTTCGGATCGTAGAGCCCCAACGCCAACGGCTGCGGCTGAGATGGCAGTCCCGTCCAAGGTGGAAATGATTGCAGGGTTAATGCAATATACTACACGGCTTAGCAAAGCATTCATTCATACCAATCAAGCCTATCGATTACGACTAGATAGAGCTATTTCTAAATTACCTGATATTCCGACTTTATTGGCACAAAGCCGTATGCGGCTCGATGATCGCTCTTATCGATTGGATTTAGCGTTGCCATCCTTGGTGATGAAAAGACGACATCAGCTTGCTGGGATTAAGCCTGTCGATCAATATGTATATAGTTTGTTAAATCGATTGAAATCCACAGTGCAAATGCATCAAGTGCAAATGGCTTCTTTATGGCGACATTATGGACAGCAGCAAAAAGCTGCGTTACCGATCTTGCCATTATCGTTGTTAAAATCAACCTATAGAGAAAAGAAAATACAGCTGGACTCGCTTAGTTCTCGTTTGGAATCGTTATCACCCCAAGCAATTTTATCACGTGGATATGTATTTGTTAAAGATAAACAGGGTCACACGATTACTCAAGCCAAAGGATTACGTGCTGGTGCAGAGTTAAGCCTGACCTTTTATGATGGTGAACGGACTGTTCGAGTGGTAAAAGAACAAGATAAACGGCAAGAAACTTTGGATTTATAAAGAGTATAATGGTTAAAGATAAACAACATATCGAAAAATATTGGGAAATATTGACTCTCGATCAGATGGATGAAACACAGTGGGAAGCATTATGTGATCGTTGTGGTCGGTGTTGTCTGCATAAATTACGAGATGAAGATACGAATGAAATTGCTTATACCAATGTTGCTTGTCGATTATTAGATGCTCAGACAGGGCAATGTTCGGATTATTGTCGCAGGAAAATGCGAATTCCTGATTGTATCCACTTAACCCAAGAAATGATTGTTGAAATTGATTGGTTGCCGCCTACTTGTGCGTATCGTTTGATATCAGAAGGAAAAAACTTGCCAGAATGGCATTACTTACAGTCTGGCAGTTTTGATACCGTTCATCAAGCTGGGATTTCCGTTAAAGGGCGAGTTATCAATGAACGTGATGCAGGGGATTTAGAGGATTATATTGTGGAGTGGCCTCCACAAGAATCGTAGCTTTAAAATGATTATCAGTTTAAATAATGGTTTAATAATTGAAAAATTTAAAGTTTTTTCTGCTGATAAAAAAAAATTAGAATTTTGTCATTATTTATTTGACGTTTTCAATCTTCATGCTATTAATATCTCACAAACATCAAGAGGCGAGCTTGGCGGAATGGTAGACGCTCAAGACTTAAAATCTTGTGTCCAATTGGACGTGTGGGTTCAAGTCCCACAGTTCGCACCATTGATGTTTGTTTTAAATTATTTCCCCTTTAAAAACTGAAAATATAGCAAACGATTTAATCGTTTTGATTTGCTGTTTATTCCTACATATCAAGTTATATTTAATTCAGATAACGTAATATATCAAAGATTATCAATATAATGAATCACGATACAGAATTTAAAAAAGCCTTATATAAAATATAAGGCTTTCTTTATCAATAATCGCAGAAATATATTAAATATTTACACCAAAATTAGTGGCAACAGCACCCAGACCACCGCTATAGCCTTGACCGATGGCTTTGAATGACCATCCGCCATCTTTGCGATAGACTTCGGCAAAGATCATGGCGGTTTCCGTAGACGCATCTTCTGACAAATCAAAACGAACAATCTCAGTTTTAGATTCTGCATTCACAAGCCGAACAAAGGCATTGGAAACCATACCAAAATTTTGCTTACGGGCTTCAAAATCATAAATGGTTACGACAATCGCAATTTTTTCAATTTCAGCAGGCACTTTGGAAAGGGTAATTCTGATTTGTTCATCATCCCCATCACCTTCGCCTGTTAAATTATCGCCTTGATGTTCGACGGCACCATTAGCAACTTTGAGTTGACCATAAAAGCAAAAATCTGAATCATTACGAACACGACCGTTTTTGTCTAATAAAAATGCAGAAGCATCCAAATCAAATGCTTTGCCATCAGTCGTTCTGGTATCCCACCCTAAACCAACCAATGCAAACTCAAGAGAAGCATCAGTTTTTGTTAAGCTGATATTTCCACCTTTTTGTAATGAAATAGCCATGTATCTGTCCTTTCGTAAAATATAATAGATTATAGTTTAGCAATTATGTTTTATTTATGGTTTTATTTCACTAAATACTAAACATTAACACCATAGTTACGTGCCAAAGGCCCTAAACCACCATTATATCCTTGACCAACTGCTCTGAATGACCATCCGCCATCTTTGCGATAGATTTCAGCAAAGATCATCGCTGTTTCCGTAGAGGCATCTTCTGACAAATCAAAACGAACGATCTCAGCCCCTGATTTATCATTCACAAGACGAACATAAGCATTGGAAATCATACCAAAATTTTGTTTACGTTCTTGAAATTCATGAATGGTGACAACGATTGCAACTTTTTCAATATCAGCAGGTAATTTGGAAAGCATGATCTTGATTTGTTCATCATCCCCATCGCCTTCACCTGTTAAATTATCACCTTGATGTTCGACGGCACCATTAGCAATGTTCTTTTGATTGTAAAAACAAAAATCATCATCGCTACGAACGCGACCATTGGCTGTTAATAAAAAGGCAGAAGCATCCAAATCAAAGGCTGTGCCGTCTGAAACGCGTGCATCCCAACCAAGTCCAATTAGAGCAAGGTCAAGTGTAGCATCTGTTTTTGTAAGGCTTAAGTTAGCACCTTTTTGTAATGTAATAGCCATAACATAAATCTCCTTGAATAATATAAAGTCAATTTAATCTTGTGATGTTTGCTCTGGATTTTTTTTATTCCACCGTATTGAGGAATACAAAGCCAATAGGATAAAGGCTGCACCAATTAATCCAGTCACGACTTCTGGGACTTCTTTACATACACTAACGAACATTAGTCCTGAGAGTGCAAGAATTGCCCAAAACGCACCATGTTCAAGAAAACGATAACTGGAAAGCGTATCTAATTCAACCAACATCACGGTGAGGGAACGGACAAACATCGCGCCAATTCCTAAACCTAGAGCAATAACGAATAAATTGGTTGATAATGCAAATGCACCGATAACCCCGTCAAAGCTGAATGAAGCATCCAATACTTCAAGATATAGAAAAGCGCCTAATCCAGCTTTTGCAACGGTTGTTGAGGCATCTTCTGCATCCAGTAATGTTCCAATTGCTTCAACGGCAATAAAGGTAATAATTCCAAAAATACCTGCAATGATAAAGGTCAAGGCTTCTGCCGTTGGTAAGAATTTTGAAATACCAAAGAGAGCCAACAAGACAATAACAATTTCGATTGCTTCTAGCTTAGAGAATTTGGTCAGTTGTGTTTCTATGAGAGAAATCCAATGCACGTCCTTTTCTGTATCGAAGAAGAATTTCAATCCAACCAAAGCTAGGAATGAACCACCAAATCCCATAATACCAACATGAGCACCAGACAGAATTTGTGCATATTGGTCTGGATGTTTAATGGCAAGATCTAATGCTGAAATAGGACCTAGATGGGCGGCAATACCAACAATTAATAAAGGGAAAATCAGCCGCATGCCAAAAACGGCAATTAAAATCCCCCATGTTAGAAAACGACGTTGCCATACTGGATCCATATCTTTCAGAACCGTGGCATTGACCACTGCATTATCAAAAGACAAAGAAACTTCTAAGATGCCTAAGATAGCACAAATAAAGACAGTTGATAAAGCCCCTGTGATTGTGCCCGTTGCATTGTAGCCAAGTACAGCACCCAAGCCAAGGCAAATAATTGTAAAGACAATAGAGCCTTTAAAATATTTCATAAATAATAATCCATTACTAGATATTGATTGAATATATTAATTTTTGCGAGCAGAAACCCATCTCAGAAAAATATTAACGCTTTTGGCAAATTCTTCGTGGTCTCTAAAATATTCAACTAATCGACTTACCTTCATTTGACCGTTATGGTTATCAATAACAGCAATGCCACACATGGTTTTATTGTTATTTCCTTGAGTCATCCTGACTTCCAGAGGCGGTTGCTCGGGAACGGTCAAGGTAACAACGCCATTTGTTTCATTCCAGTTTGGAACGCCATCGTAAATATAAGCAAAGATTGCTATTTTTTCGATTTCGTCAAAGAATTTTCCATTAATAAGGATCGTTTCCCCTGTGTTTACATCCCCTGTTCTGTCGTCCCCTAAAAGTTTGATATAGGGTTTACGGTCAAAGTGACCAAAACTTTTCCCCAGCGCTTGTACCACACTTTTTTCGCCATTTTTCAAGACATACAAACAACCCAGATCCAAGTCAACGGCTTTATTAGAGCTGATCTTACCAAAGAAACCGCGTCTGGCCGAAGAGCCTCTTGACCAGTTCAGGTTGATTTTAATCTCTCCAAATGTAGGGGCTGTTTTGGTTAGACTGATGGATTGTTTGGCTTCCAGAGTAATTTTATTCAGATTTAATCTCGGTGGTACAGGATTGGAAGTAGGAGAGGGCGAAGATGATGGCGGAGGCGGAGCAGCAATTTCACCACCAAAATGGGTAATTAAAGCTGCAAGCCCACCATTAAATCCTTGCCCAATCGTTCCTATACGCCAAGCATTTTGATGTCGATATAACGCGATCATCATTACTGCTTTTTCAGTGGTTAAATCTTCTTTGGCATTATAAGTGCCTGCTTGTTGACCAACAGTAACTTCTAGTTTTCTTGCTTTGCCGATGGCATGAATATCGTGCGTCGCTGTGAAAATAATGCGGTCAATTGTTGTGGGTAAACGATCAATATCAATTGTAAAAATTGCTTTGCCCTCGTGAAGAGTCAAAGCAATGGAATTATCTGGGCTTTGTCGATTGCTGAATAGGATTGTATAACGATCATCCTTAATTTTATGGTCTTTATCTAAACTAAATGCAGCAATATCTATATCGGTTGGATAATAGTCAATGGTAATAGACACAGAGCCATTAGGAATAAGATCTCTGATCGATAGTTTTTGACCACGAGAAAGGTGCATGATCG